>JAJZRT010000181.1 GCA_021802595.1 Pseudomonadota bacterium | reverse complement strand
CGAGTCCAACCCAGCATGACCGCACGCCTGCGCGAAATCCCCTACAACTACACCTCCTTCTCCGACCGCGAGATCGTCATCCGCCTGCTCGGCGCCGAGGCATGGGACGCGCTCAACACGCTGCGCGGCGAACGCAGGACGGGACGCTCCGCACGCATGCTGTTCGAGGTACTCGGCGACATCTGGGTGGTGCGGCGCAATCCCTATCTGGAAGACGACCTGCTCGACAACCCCAAGCGCCGGCAATTGCTGGTCGAGGCGCTGCGGCACCGCCTGCACGAGATCGAGGTGCGGCGCCAGGGCAACGAACGGGTCGGCCAGCTTCTGGAATCTGCCGGACGCGCGGTGCGCGAATTCGAGGCCTGGTTCGCCGACACCGCCAGCCTACGTACGCGCATTCTGCGCCGCCTGGCCGGCGTGACCCGGCGCGATAACATCGCCTTCGACGGCCTGGCGCGCGTGTCGCATGTCACCGATGCGACCGACTGGCGCGTGGAATATCCCTTCGTGGTGCTGACCCCGGACACCGAAGCCGAGATGGCCGGACTCGTGGCAGGCCTGGTCGAACTGGGTCTCACCCTCATCCCGCGCGGCGGCGGCACCGGCTACACCGGTGGCGCGGTTCCGCTCACCAACAACGCCGCTGTCATCAACACCGAAAAGCTCGAAGCGATGAGCGCGGTGGAAATGCTGCATCTTCCCGGCTGCGAATTCGAAGTTCCCACCATCCACTGCGGCGCCGGCGTGGTCACCAAGCGGGTCATGGAAGCGGCTGACGCCGCCGGACTGGTGTTCGCCGTCGACCCTACCTCGGCCGATGCTTCGACCATCGGCGGCAATGTGTCGATGAACGCAGGCGGCAAGAAGGCGGTGCTGTGGGGCACCGCGCTGGACAACCTGGTCTCGTGGAGGATGGTCACGCCGGATGCCGACTGGATCGAGGTCAGCCGACTCAACCACAACCTCGGCAAGATTCACGACGCGCCTGCGGCTACGTTTGAGGTCCGTCGCTTTGCGCCGGACGGCAAGACCCCCAAGGGCTCGCCCGAGATCCTCACCATCCCCGGCAGCCGCTTCCGCAAGACCGGCCTGGGCAAGGACGTCACCGACAAGTTCCTCGCCGGCCTGCCCGGCATCCAGAAGGAGGGCTGCGACGGCCTCATCACGTCGGCGCGCTTCATCCTGCACCGCCTGCCCGCCCACACCCGCACCGTCTGCCTGGAATTCTTCGGCACGGCGCGCGACGCCACCCCCGCCATCGTCGAAATCAAGGATTACTGCGATGCGCATCCGGACATCCTGCTTGCCGGGCTGGAGCACCTCGACGCCCGCTACGTGAAGGCGGTCGGCTACGCAACCAAAGCACCACGCGCCACCCGTCCGAACATGGTGCTGCTGATCGACGTGGTGTCCGACAACGAGGTCGCCGTCGGCGAAGCCTCATCGAAGATTGTCCAGCTCGCCAACGCGCGCGGCGGCGAAGGCTTCATCGCCGTGTCGGCCGAAACGCGCAAGAAGTTCTGGCTCGACCGTGCCCGCACCGCCGCCATCGCCGCACACACCAACGCGTTCAAGATCAACGAGGATGTCGTCATTCCGCTGCCGCGCCTGGGCGACTACACCGACGGCGTCGAGCGCATCAACATCGAGCTGTCGATCGCCAACAAGCTGAAACTGCTCGACGCGCTTGACGGGTTCTTCGCCGCGCCGCTGCCATTGCTGGAGGATGACGACACCGTCGCCGACCCCGCGCAGGTGTCAGAAAAACAAGCCCAGGCGCAGGCCCTGATCGCCGCGGTCCGTCAGCGCTGGGCAGACTACCTGACCAACCTCGACGCCCCGCATAACGGCGGCACCGTCTTCACCGCCCTGCGCGACAAGCATATGCGCGTGTCGTGGAAGCGCGAGGTGCGCCGCGAACTGCACCAGCTCTTCATCGGCCGCGAATACACCAAGGTGCTCGAAGCCTGCGACCGCGTCCACGGCGAAATCCTGAAAAGCCGCGTGTTTGTCGCGCTGCACATGCACGCTGGCGACGGCAACGTACACACCAACATCCCGGTCAATTCCGATGACTACGCCATGCTGCAGGCCGCCAACGCTGCGGTGGCGCGCATCATGAAGCTCGCCACCGACCTCGGCGGGGTGATCTCGGGCGAGCATGGCATCGGCCTGACCAAGCTCGAGTTCCTCGACGAGGCCACCATTGCGACCTTCGCCGAATACAAGAACAAGGTCGACCCGGCGCACCGCTTCAACAAGGGCAAATTGATGGCCGGCGCCGATCTGCGCAATGCCTACACGCCGTCGTTCAGCCTGCTGGAAGCCGAATCGATCATCCTCGAAGCCTCCGAAACCGGCGCCATCGCCGACTCGATCAAGGACTGCCTGCGCTGCGGCAAGTGCAAGCCGGTGTGCAACACCCACATTCCGCGCGCCAACCTGCTCTACTCGCCGCGCAACAAGATCCTCGCCACCTCGCTCTTGATCGAGGCCTTCCTGTACGAGGAGCAGACCCGGCGCGGCGTATCGCTCAAGCATTTCGACGAGTTCGGCGACGTCGCCGACCACTGCACCATCTGCCACAAGTGCAAGAACCCCTGCCCGGTCGACATCGACTTCGGCGACGTCTCGATCGCCATGCGCAACCTGTTGCGCAAGCAGGGCAAGAAGAAATTCAATCCCGGCTCCTGGGCGTCGATGGCCTTTCTCAACGCGACCGATCCCGCCACCATCAAGGCACTTAGAAAGCCGCTGATCGAGTGGGGCTACGCCAGCCAGCGGCTGGGGCACCAGCTGTTCAAACGGCTCGGCCTGATCCAGGCGCAGACGCAGCATCCGCCCGCCACGCTCGGCCGCCCGAAGCCCGTCGCGCAGGTGATCCATCTGGTCAACAAGCCGATGCCGGGCGGGTTGCCGAAGAAGACCTCGCGTGCCCTGCTGGGGCTGGAAGATCCGACCATCGTGCCGATCCTGCGCAACCCGGCCAAGCTCAGCGAGGACAGCGACGCGGTGTTCTATTTCCCCGGCTGCGGCTCGGAGCGGCTGTTCTCTCAGGTCGGCCTCGCCACGCAAGCCATGTTATTTGAGCTCGGCGTGCAGACCGTGCTGCCGCCCGGTTACCTGTGCTGCGGCTACCCGCAGACAGCGGGCGGCCAGGCCGACAAGGGCGAGGCGATCACCGCCCAGAACCGCGTGCTGTTCCACCGCGTTGCCAACACGCTGAACTATCTCGACATCAAGACCGTGATCGTGTCGTGCGGCACCTGCATGGACCAGCTCCTGAAATACGAATTCGGGAAGATCTTCCCCGGCTGCCGCCTGCTCGACATCCACGAATATCTGATGGAGAAGGGGGTGAAACTCGACGGCGTCGCCGGTGAGAAATACCTCTACCACGACCCCTGCCACACGCCGATGAAAACCCACGCGCCGATGAAAGTCGCCAACGCGCTGCTGGGTGGCGGGGTGACCTTGTCCGACCGCTGCTGCGGCGAATCCGGCACGCTCGCCGTCACCCGCCCGGACATCTCGACGCAGATCCGTTTCCGCAAGGAAGAGGAAATCCGCGCCGGGGTCGAGGCCCTGGGCACTGGCAACCAGCCGGTCAAGCTCCTCACCAGCTGCCCATCTTGCCTGCAGGGGCTGGCGCGCTACAGCGACGATACGAATACCGAGCCGGACTACATCGTGATCGAGCTGGCGAAGAAACTGCTCGGCGAGAACTGGATGACGAGCTATCTCACCCGCGTCGGCAACGGCGGCATCGAACGCGTGCTGCTGTGACCTGCCCCCTGTGTGAAACGCCCGGCGGCACCGTCCTGTGGCAGGATGGTTTCTGCCGCGTGGTGTGGGTCGATGAGCCGGATTACCCCGGTTTCCTGCGCGTGATCCTCAACCGCCACGTCCGTGAAATGACCGATCTGGTGCCGGAAGAGCGCTCCCGCCTGATGATGATGGTATGCAAGGCCGAACAGGCCGTCCGCGACGTGATGCGGCCCGACAAGATCAACCTTGCCTCGCTCGGCAACGTGGTGCCGCACCTGCACTGGCATGTGATTCCGCGCTTTGCGGACGACCCGCATTTTCCCAATCCGGTATGGGGCGCGAAGCTGCGCGACACGCCGCATGCCGCCCCGGCCGATCTGGGAGAACGACTTGCCGTCGCGCTCCATTCGCTGCTGGGAAAACGCCCGGATTCCTGCTGACGCATCAGGAACCCTGTTCTACGCACAAGGGGCAGGCCGTGGTTCTAAAGACGCTGAAGCCCTAAAGGACTCCGATCCGCTACGCGCTGTAACGCGTGCGGAATCGTATGCGTCAAGAACCACGCTCACCCGACGGCTTGCCCGCGCTCGGGAAACGGAATGACCATGCCGCCTTCCGGCGCGCGCTGCAGACGGGCGGCCGGGAAGACTGCGGAGAAGGTGCTGCCCTTGCCCGGCGTGGACTGGATCTCCAGCCGCGCGCCGTGGCGGGTGAGCACATGCTTGACGATGGCGAGCCCCAGCCCGGTGCCGCCGGTTTCGCGCGAACGGCTGCGATCGACGCGGTAGAAGCGCTCGGTCAGGCGCGGAAGGTGCTCGGCGGCAATGCCTTCGCCGGTATCGTTCACGGAAAACACGCCCTCGCCTGCGCGCTCGCGCCAGGCCAGGGCGATCTCGCCACCCTCAGGGGTGTAGCGCACCGCATTCGACACCAGATTTCCCAGCGCGCTGCGGATCTCCTGCAAGTTGCCCTTCAGCCAGGCGGCGCTGTCGAGTTGCAGGCTGACCTGATGCCGTCCGCGGCTCAGCGACTCGGCCTCGGCTTTCAGCGCCTGCGCCAGCTCGGGAACGTTGACGGGCTCATCCTTGAGGCTGTGGTCGGCGCTTTCCAATCGCGACAGGGTCAGCAGATCGTCCAGCAGATGCTGCATGCGACGGGTATGGTCGAGCATCAGGTCGAAATAGCGGCGTGTCTCGGCGGCGGGCAGGTCATGCGCATCGGCCAGGGTTTCGACAAAACCGCCGACGACCGTCAGCGGCGTGCGCAGCTCATGCGAGACATTGGCGATGAAGTCGCGACGCATCGCATCGACGCGCTCGAGGTCGGTGATGTCGCGGGCGACCAGCAGCTTTTGCGACTCGCCGAATGGCA
Organism: Pseudomonadota bacterium; assembly: GCA_021802595.1. The sequence goes on along the minus strand of JAJZRT010000181.1, from coordinate 2,187 downwards.
CCAGCTGCAGGGACAGGGTGAGTTCGCGGTTGACCGGCGATTTGCAGACGAGGCGCCGCGAGAAATCGGCGGCGTCGAGAAAATCCAGGAACTGCGCCTGCCGCAGCAGGTAACGGATGAACTGGCCGCGATCGCGCTCGCAGTCCAGCCCCATGTATTTGCGCGAGGCAGGGTTGCACCATTCGATCTGCTCGCTGCGATTGAGAATCACCATGCCGTCGGGCACCGCCATCGCGGCATGCTCGAACTGCTCGAGCGCGGAGGTGAGCTGGCCGCGGCTGGCTTTCTGGCGTTTCTGAAGTTTCTGCAGGCGATAGAAGATGTCGCCCCAGGTGCCGGTGGCGTCGGGCGGATCGACTTCGTCCGGGTTTTCCAGCCAGCGCGCCAGGCGGAATTCCTGCCACAGACGGCGCAGCATGACGAAGGCCTGGATGCCGGCCAGAAACCCCAGCGCCGCCACCCAGCCGGACCCCGCCCATAGAACCAGTGCCACCAGCAATACGCTGGCCAGCACACTGAGCGGACGCCACCAGAAACCCATGCTTGCTGCCCAAAAACCCGGTAGGCGGATTATCCCACGTCGGCCGAAAAGCGGTAGCCCGAGCCGCGCACGGTCTGGATCAGTTCGGAATGGCCGGACGGCTCCAGCGCCAGGCGCAGGCGGCGGATGTGGACATCGACCGTGCGTTCTTCCACGAACACGTCGTCGCCCCATACCTGGTCGAGCAACTGGGTGCGCGAATAGACGCGCTCCGGATGGGTCATGAAGAAGTGCAGCAGGCGGAACTCGGTGGGCCCCAGTTCCAGTGCCTGCCCCTTGCCCTGCACCCGATGGCTGGTGGGGTCGAGTTTCAGGCCGTTGATCTCCACCGGCTCGTCGGTCATCTGCGGCGCGCGGCGGCGCAGCACGGCCTTGATGCGCGATACCAGTTCACGCGGCGAGAACGGCTTGGTGATGTAGTCGTCGGCGCCGGTATCCAGCCCCAGCACCTTGTCGCGCTCCTCGCCACGCGCCGTCAGCATGATGATGGGAATCGGCTGGTAGCGCTCGTCGCTGCGCAGGCGCTTGCACAGGTCGATCCCCGACATGCCGGGCAGCATCCAGTCGAGCAGGATGACGTCGGGCAAGGTGTTCTTGAGAAATTTCAGCGCATGCTCGGCATCGCCGGCGGCGGTGACCTGATGGCCGGCCTGCGCCAGATTGAACTTCAGCAGTTCCTGGATTCCGGGTTCGTCTTCGACCAGCAGGATATTGGCAGCCATGGTGATTCCAGCATTGTTTGGGTGGTGGCCATACTATGACAGCAGTATGACTGATTTATGACATCGGACAGGCCCGTCAGAATCCGCGCCAGCGCGTGCGCTGGTAGAATTCCAAGGTTCCCTTTCGCCCCCTCTGCCATGGATAAAACCACCCATTTCGGCTACCAGCAGGTTGCCGAATCCGAAAAAGCCGCCAAGGTGGCCGAGGTCTTCCATTCCGTCGCCGCGCAGTACGACGTCATGAACGACCTCATGTCGGCCGGCCTGCACCGGTTGTGGAAGCGCTTCGCGGTGGCGCAGGCGGGCCTGCGGCCGGGAATGAAGGTACTCGACGTCGCCGGTGGCACCGCCGACCTGACCCGCCTGTTCCTGAAGGAAGTCGGCGAAACTGGCACCGTGCTGCTCACCGACATCAACTTCTCGATGCTGCGCGAAGGCCGCGACCGCATGCTGAACGAGGGCCGGACGCCGCCGGCCATCCAATGCGACGGCGAACGGCTGCCTTTCCCCGACAATCATTTCGATTGCGTGTCGGTCGCCTTCGGTCTCAGGAACATGACGCACAAGGACCAGGCGCTGGCCGAGATGCACCGCGTGCTCAAGCCGGGCGGCCGCCTGCTGGTGCTGGAGTTTTCCAAGGTGTGGAAGCCGCTGGAACCCGCTTACGACCTGTATTCCTTCAAGCTGCTGCCGCTGATGGGAAAGCTGGTCGCCAATGATGCGGGCAGCTACCAGTATCTGGCCGAGTCGATCCGCATGCACCCCGGCCAGGAAGAATTGGAGGCGATGATGGAAGCGGCCGGCTTCGCCAAGGTCAGCTACCACAACCTCACCGCCGGCGTGGTCGCGCTGCACAAGGGCTTCAAGGTTTGATCGCTGAAAGCCTATTCGAGCGCAGCCTCAACCACCTGCTGCGGCAGACGC
>JAJZRT010000180.1 GCA_021802595.1 Pseudomonadota bacterium | reverse complement strand
GGCTCGCCTCGCTCGACGCCGGGATGCGCGGCGTGCCGGGATTCTTCTCGCCGCGCCTGTTCAACCCCTTCGCCGCGGGAATGGCGGTGGCGCCGGAGTCGGCGAGCTTTTACGACACCCAGGAATTGTCGGAGACGCTCGCGCGCCTGGTGGATTTCCCGCACCTGGGCAGCACGGACGCGATGCGCCTCACGGTCAGCGCGATGCGGGTGACCAGCGGCGAGCTGGTGCGCTTCGACTCCGCCCGCGGCAGTCTCGGCGTCGAACACATCATGGCCAGCGGGGCGCTACCGCCCGGCTTTCCGCCGGTGCGCGTCGATGGCGAGCTGTACTGGGACGGCGGACTGTACTCGAACACGCCGCTCGACATCGTCCTCGACGACGAACCCAGGACCGACACGCTGTGCTTCATGGTCGATCTGTGGCGCGCCGAGGGCGCGGAGCCCACGACCCTGGAAGAGGTGCAGACGCGCCAGAAGGACGTCATGTTCGCCTCGCGCTCGAACCAGCATATCGAGGACTACCGCCGCACCCACGATCTGCGCCGCGCCGTGCAGGCGCTGCACGCCCGGCTGCCCGCGAAGCATAAGGACGACCCGGAACTGCAAAAAATCGCGGCGCTGGGCTGCGACACCACCATGCACATCGTGCGCCTGCCCTACCCCGGTAAGGACTGGCACATGGCGTCGAAGGACATCAACTTTTCCCGGGGCTCGATCCAATGGCGCTGGGACAGGGGTTACCGCGATGCCGGCCGTGCCATCGAGCAAGCCGGCTGGCTGGCGCCGGTGCCGTCCCACTGCGGCGTAGTGGTCCATGAACTTGCCAGGGAAATCGATCATGACTGAAGACGAAGTCCGCCGCGGCGCTTTTGCCATGCCGCTGACCAACCCGGCTTTCCCGCCGGGTCCCTACCGTTTCGTCGACCGGGAATTCCTGATCATCAGCTACCGCTGCGATCCGGAATTGCTGCGTCGGGTGATCCCGGCGCCGCTCGAGCTGGCGGAGCCGGTGGTCAAGTTCGAGTTCATCCGCATGCCCGACTCGACCGGCTTCGGTCATTACTGCGAATCCGGCCAGGTGATCCCGGTGAGCTTCAAGGGCGAGCTGGGCGGCTACGTGCACGCCATGTATCTCAACGACCACGCCCCGATCGCCGCCGGACGCGAGCTCTGGGGCTTTCCCAAGAAGCTCGGCGAGCCGGTGCTGCGGGTGCATAAGGACACCCTGGTCGGCACGCTCGATTACGGCGGACTGCGCATCGCCACCGGCACCATGGGCTACAAGCACCGCACGCTGGATCCCGATGCGGTGCTGAAGACTTTGAGCGGCCCGAGCTTCCTGCTCAAGATCATGCCCCACGTCGATGGCACGCCGCGCATCTGCGAACTGGTCCGCTACACGCTGGAGGACATCCAGGTGAAGGGCGCCTGGTCGGGGCCGGGGGCGCTGGAACTGCACCCCCACGCGCTGGCGCCGGTGGCCGAGCTGCCGGTGCAGCAGATCCTCTCGACCACGCACATCATGACCGACCTGACGCTGCCGCTGGGCAAGGTCGTCTACGACTATCTCGAATGAGCGATTCAACAACCGGAAGGAACAACAGCATGCGCATGAAAGACAGAGTTGCCGTCGTCACGGGAGCCGCCAGCGGCATCGGCTTGGAGATCGCCCACGCTTACGCGCGCGAAGGGGCGAAGGTGTGCATCGCCGACCTGTCGCTGGCGGCGGCGCAGGCCGCGGCGGCGGCGATCGAGCGCGCCGGCGGCAGCGCCATGGCGGTGCAGATGGACGTGGTCGACGAGCAGGCGGTGGAGCGCGGCTTCGATCAGGTGACGGCGGCATTCGGCGTGCCGGACGTGCTGGTGAGCAACGCCGGCATCCAGCACATCAACCCGATCGAGGCGCTGTCGCTCGAGAACTGGCGCAAGATGCTGGCCATCCACCTGGACGGCGCTTTCCTGACCACGCGCGCAATGGTGCGCCGCCTCTATCCGACGGGTCGCGGCGGCGCGGTGATCTACATGGGCTCGGTGCATTCGCACGAAGCCTCGCCGCTGAAGGCGCCCTACGTCACGGCCAAGCACGGCCTGCTCGGCCTGTGCAAGGTGCTGGCCAAGGAAGGCGCGAAGCACGGGGTGCGCGCCAACGTCATCTGTCCGGGCTTCGTGCGCACGCCGCTGGTCGAGAAGCAGATCCCCGAGCAGGCCAGGGAGCTCGGCATCAGCGAGGCCGACGTGGTCGCCAAGGTGATGCTCAAGGACACCGTCGATGGCGAATTCACCACCACGGCCGACGTGGCCGAGACCGCGGTATTCCTGGCGGCATTCCCCAGCAACGCGCTGACCGGGCAGTCGGTGGTGGTCAGCCACGGCTGGTACATGCAGTGAGGCCAGGCACGGAAGGAAGGCGGCTTGCGCGCCCGAGGGTCAATCGACGAGCAGCTCGCGGAGTTTGTCCAGACTGCTGAAGTGACAGCCGGTGGCGTCGATGCTCAGCCAGTCGGCGCGCTTCCAGTCGCCGAGCACCCGCGCCACCGTTTCCAGGCGGGCATCGATGATTTCGGAGAGCTGCTCCAGGGTCAATGAAATCGGCAGATGTACGCTGCCGTCCTTGCGCTCGACGCCGTAGCGATCGATCAACTGCAGCATCAGGACCGCCAGGCGCTGGGGCATGGTGCCGGCGCTGATGATCTCGATCTTCTTGATCAGCGCCTCGGTGAACCGGGTCAGCTGGCCGTGCATGTTGGAGGACAGCAGCGGCGAAGTGTCGGCGAATTTCAAGATCGTCGCGGCATCGATGCAGATCGCCTTCAATCCCTCGTTGAGCGCCACCGCGTCGATCGAGTGTTGCATCCCGGTGAAGGTTGCGAACAGGCCGAGGCAATCCCCGGGGCCATACAGCCCGTAGGTTTTGCTCACCCCGTTGCGATCCCGTCGGGCAGCCTTGACGAAGCCGGAGTCGAGCAGGACGATATCCTTGACTTTGTCGTCGTTGCGCCAGAGGAACTCGCCCCGACGGTAGAGCCGAACGGTGGTGGCGGCAGCGATTTCCCTGAGCGCCTTCAGCGGCAGTTTGGCGAACAGTTCGAAACGGCGCAGGATCTGCACCAGTTCGCCCTTCTCCGGCTGCACCACGGGCAGGGGTCCGCGGCGACTGCCGGGAACGAATCTGGCGCGGAAGAAAACGCTGCGCGGCAGGGCAACGGGAGGAAACTCAGCCTTGCCCTTTTGAGTGAGCTTCTTATTCGCCGTCATCGGAGCAGCGCCTGTCGATCGTCAATGGCGGTAAGTCTATCATTGTTGATAGCGTTCTTCGCAGCGTCAGCGGCACCCGGGAAACGAGACGGACCGGTGATCAAGTGAGTGCGCCCGTGCCGGGCGCACAAAAAAAACCCGCGCAAGCGCGGGTCGGATTGCCGGAAAACGACGGCTCACTTTTTCTTGGCGGCTTTCTTGCCTGCAACCGCCGCCTTGAAACCGGCCCCGGCGGAGAATTTCGGGACGGTTGTCGCGGCAATCTTGAGTTCCTTACCCGTCTGCGGATTCCTGCCGACCCGGGCGGCGCGCTTTGCCGACTTGAAGGTACCGAAACCGATCAGGGCAACGCTGTCGCCTTTCGCGACGGCCTTGCTGATGGCACCCAGGACGGCATCGAGCACGTTGCCGGCAGCAGCTTTGGAAACGTCGGCTTCCTTGGCGACGGCTTCGATGAGTTCCGACTTGTTCATAAGTTCCCCTCTGGCGATTGATAAAAGGTCTTGCGATTGACGATTCAAAGGCGATTCGACGACTGGCGATTCTAACCCGGGATCCGCAGTCGATCCGCAGTCCGACTAGCAGGTGAAATATATACGCCGCCTCCTTCTCTGGCAACACCCTGCCTTCATATTTTTGCGCCGGACAGCGGCCTGGATCGCTGGGGCCAGAGGGCGAAGCCAGCCGCCGGCGCTTCATCGAGCGGCCATCAGAACCGGCGCACCGATTTGCCAAAAAACCGTCCGAGGCGCCTATCCCATTGTCTTTTCAAGCATAACCTTAGTATTAAGCACTTGGTAATAGTATTACTTTCTTCATATTGCGCTATAAAAATCCGGCGGTTAGGATCGCTGCACGAAATGGGCCCCAGGGAGAATCCGATCATGTCGTCGAACAGCCAAATAGCGGAACAATTGCGGACGCAGGCGAATGCGTTTGCCGCCTCATCGTCGCAATTGTTGAAACTGGCGGACGAGATCGATCCGCCCTGTGACGAAGAGTTGATCGACCGTGAAATTCGGGAAGATGACGATGCGCTGTGGACCCTGTTCATTCGCGTCTATCACCTGGTCCTGAAGACGCCAGGCATCACGACCGGCAAGATCGCTTCATGCATGGGCCTGCCTGGAAATTATCCGACGGAAAACTCGCATCACTTCACTGCCCAGATCCTGGATTGGCTGACCGACCAGGGACTGGTCTATCGCAGCAGCGAAAAGAAACCCCATCAGTGGATGGCGAATCCGGTTCCGAAAATTTACCGCAATCTTCGCGTCGTCAAGAACTGAGCAACGCCGCCGGAAGGCCCTCAGTGCCTAGCCTGGCCGAGTTCGCGCTCGATCGCGGCCGCCAGCGCAGCGGCCGGCAGCGCGCCGACTACGACCTCGGTCGCACCGGTTCGGTTGTTGCGGATTAGCGTCGTCGGCGTCCCGTTGACCCCGGCCTTCGCACCGTCGGCGATATCCTCATCGATGCGTTTCGCGACCTGGCCTTGCGCCAGACAGCGTGAGAAAACGGCCCCATCCAGTCCGGTTTCGGTCGCCAGCATCTGCAGGGTTTTGCTCCCGGGCAGACCGTGGCCGTTCGATTGCGTATTCGCGAAGAGCGCATCGGCATACTTCCAGAACGCATCGTTGCCACCCTGAGCCGCAGCGCATTCCGAGGCGATGGCCTCCTGACGCGCGACCGGTTCGTGGAAGGACAGCGGGAAATGACGCCAGACCCAATTGACCTTGCCACCGAAGCGTTCCAGCAAAACCTTGGGGGTCGCGTGGAAGCGTTTGCAGTAGGGGCACTCGAAATCGGAATATTCGATCAGTGAAACCGGCGCGGCCGGATTGCCGCGGATGTGATCGCGACCGGCGCTCACTGCCCGCGCGTCTTCGGCCTTCGCTTCGAGTTGCTGCTGCGCCCGAGCCTGCTCGGCTCGGCGGGCGTCCTCCTGGCGTTTCGCGATCCGCCCGAGCGCTCTCTCGACCGCCTGGTCGAGTGAGCCATCGCTCTCCATCCGGTGGACAATCGCGTCGACCAGAGCCGGGTCAGGCTCCGTTTTGACGGCAGCGACGGCATTCGCCCCGGCCGCGAGCGCGGAGAACCCCAGGCCTGCGGCTAAGAGCGCGGCATAGACAGTTTTCTTCGACATCCCCATTTCCACCGGCAAGGCACAGCATTTCGATGTGGCGGCCCCTGAAGGCTCACCATGCTGGAAGAGCATAGCAGATCGCCAACACCCGGCGCCATTCTGCGCTGCAGCAATCCCCAATAGGTAATAAATAATATTATCCCATTGACACATTCTATTTACGTAATTGCTTCAAGTGCGCTAATTTCCGATCAGCGAGGATGCCTGCCGCTCTCGGATAACGCCGCTTCCCGACGCGTCCTCGGGCCTGTCGATTTGCCGGAGTTCGATGCCCGGCTTGGCGCCAGTACCAAGAACAAGAATCCATCATCAAAGGGGGAAAACCATGAAGACCATTTCGCAGATTCTCGGTTCAAGAGCAGGCATATTCATTGCAGTCGGTCCGACCGAATCGGTTCATTACGCCCTTCAGATCATGGCAGAGCACGAGGTAGGCGCGCTGCTCGTCGTGGAAAACGGCAGCCTCGTGGGCATACTCTCGGAACGGGACTATGCCCGCAAGGTAGTACTCAAGGGCAAGCTGTCGCACGAAACCCAGGTGCACGAGATCATGGCTGAACGGGTCATTTGTGCAACGTTCGATATGAGCATCGAGGAAGCGATGTCGGTCATGACGGAAAACCATATTCGTCACCTTCCCGTCCTGGACGATACCAAGGACGTGATCGGCGTGGTGTCGATGCGCGACCTCGTCCAGGAGACCATCGCCGAACAGACCTTCGTCATCCAGCAACTGGAAAGCTACATCGCGCTTTAGCCGATCCGCTCTCCTCGCGACGCGGGGGCGCGAATCGATGCGAATTGCCCGCGAATCCCTGCGCTATTCGACAGATGTTGCCGAGATCGATGATTGATAATCGACCTTGGATAGTGCTGGCCCGCACAGGCGAGCTCGGGGGCGGCTAAAGTTCCTGGCGGTCTTCCCGATAAGACAGGTGCACGCCTGATCCGAAAAGCCAAGGAAGCGATCATGAGCAAGGATGAGATGATTAGCAGGTTGCTACGGGAAATCGAGTCGGATCGATTCCGCGCCGTTGGCTCGGCCGACCATGCTGGCGAGCAATTTAGCCGAACGGCCGAGTGGGCGCGCCTCAACGCACGCAGCTACGGAGAAATCGAATCCTTGTATTTCAAGTCAGAGGAACTCTACGTTTTGTCGGCCTGAGCAGATTCGCTGCTGCGGAATACCGACTCGCGTCTGCCGGCCGCGCCAAGCGCGACAGACGCATGGCAGAAAAAAACGGCCTTTCGAGTGGAGGGCCGCATGGATACTGGTGGCCAGGGACGGAATCGAACCATCGACACGCGGATTTTCAATCGGAATCCGCGTGATTGTCAGTCCGAACCCACACGCAACATTCTTACAATATCAACCGCTTGACCGCACTCCTGCGCAGTCGTCCGCAGTCGATTCCCGTTGCCAGTGTCAGAAAAAACGTCAGAACTTTTGCCCAGCACCGGCACGCGGATATCACTCTATCCCAACGCGTCGGCTTCGTCACTACCCGTATTTTCGCTGCATTGGGGCCAGGGTTCAGGTGAACGTCAAACTGGCTCAGAGCGGCAAGTGTTCGGCGCCAAAAATGCCGTGCAGCTCGTCAAGCTTGTTCCAGGCTTCAGAGACCTTGGCGTAGGGTTTCGTGAAGGGATGTTTTTTAGGGTGTTATACATCTGGTGGCCCAAGAATCTAGAAAATGCCATGACAATGTCGGCGCTGCGTGCTGCGGCCGTCTCTGCGCGCATTGAGGCAGCCGCTACATCTGGCGGCCAACCGTTGCCGTCGGATACACCAACAACTCGGCAGCATCGGACAACCAGGAGCCGGCGCAGGCAGAGAAGGCGCTGCTTACCGAGTTCGAGGCACGATATGGCCAACTCCCCTTCTTAAGCCTAATTGAAGGCGGTGACGGCCGATTTGCGGTCGTCGGGAGATC
>JAJZRT010000179.1 GCA_021802595.1 Pseudomonadota bacterium | reverse complement strand
GCTTCAGCCGCCTGCTGCTGGCCTTCTCGACGCGCGGACTCCCAGGGCGGGCAGGGGTGTTCGTGCGCACCCATCCGGTGGGGTTCGCCGCCGCATGCGGCCTGGTGCTGGCGCTGATCGGCCTGGCGTCCGGGGGCGCCGTCTACGGCAGCGGCTATGTGGAGGCCAAGCGTCTGCTCGAAGGCACGGGGACGGTTTCCGCGGGATACGGCATCTGGAAAATGCTGGCGACGCTCGTATCGTTCGTCAGCGGCATTCCTGGCGGGCTGTTTGCTCCCAGCCTGTCGGCCGGCGCTGGAATCGGCCAGTTCGTGGCGGGACTGGTCGACCAGGCGGATGCTGGGGCGCTGATCGTGATCGGCATGGCGGCCTATTTTGCCGGCGTGGTGCAGGCGCCCATCACGGCTTTCGTCATCGTGATGGAAATGACCGACAACCATGCCATGGTAGTCCCGCTGATGCTGGCCACGCTGCTGGCCACTGCCGTGTCCCGCGTCGTTTGCCCCCGGCCGCTGTACAAGGCCCTGGCAACCAATTATCTGGCGCGTGCGCGGTCTGCCGCGTAAGCTTCATTCATTGGGGACGCGACCGTTCCGATCCTGAACACGTCTGGAGTGCTTGCATGAAAATCACGACTGTCCTGCTGCTGGGCCTCGGGCTGGCCCTGTCGGGCTGCAGCAAGCTCACGCTGGAGAACTACAGCAGGATCACCGTGGGCATGCCGTACGACGAGGTCACCCGCCTGATCGGGCCGCCCAATCAGTGCGACGATGTGATGGGCGTGCGCAGCTGCCAGTGGGGCGATGAAAAACGCTCCATCCACGTGAATTTCGTCGCGGGCCAGGTGCTGCTGTTCTCGTCCAGTAACCTGAAATAGCTGCCAGCCGGCGGGGAACCGGCGTATGACAGCGAGGTGGCTTCAGGGATTGCGTGGGGAGCCGATACATACTTCATGGATACATCAAATCGTACATGCGGGGGAACCGGGCGCCTGCCCGCCGGCCGGACAGGCGAGGGCGTGCGGTCTCGCGCCAGTGAGTCCGTGCCGGACCTTCGGGAGGGTTGATGTCGCAGCAACCGGAAAGCCTGACTGAGTGGCTCGCTTTTCTGGATCGGGCCGATATTCCCGTGCTGAAGCGCACGGCGCGGGAGCTTGCGCGCCTGCGCGATGACGAGGCGCAGCTCAACGCACGCAGCGTTGCCGACGTGGTGACCGACGATCCGCTGATGACGCTCAAGCTGCTGCGCTACATGCAGACGCACAAGCATCGCAACCAGACCCATGAACTGGTCGACGTGAAGCAGACCCTGCTCATGATGGGATTGGATACATTCTTCCGTGCGGTGCCGGCGATGCCGATCGCGGAAGAACAGCTGCATGATCACCGCGCCGCACTGGTCTATCTGCTGCAGACCGTCCGGCGTGCGCAGCGTTCGGCGTACTACGCGTTCGATTGGGCATTGCGCCTGCACGACATGCATGCGGAAGAGGTGCAGGTGTCGGCGCTGCTCACCCATGTTGCCGAAATGCTGATGTGGTGCTTCAACCCCGAGCAGATGCTCGCCATCCAGCGCCTGCAGGGGGCCGACCACACCCTGCGCAGTGCCGATGCCCAGAAGCTGGTACTGGGTTTTGCCGGGCTGGATTTTCAGCGCGAGTTGACCATCGCGTGGCGCCTGCCCGAGTTGCTGAGAAACCTGACGGACCCGGCACAGGCGCAGACGACCCGGGTACGCACCGTCATGCTGGCCGTCAATCTGGCGCGGCATTCCGCCCATGGCTGGCATGACGCCGCCCTGCCTGACGATTTCCACGAAATCGCCAGGCTGCTGCACATGGATCCGAACAAGGTGATGGCGCTGGTGAAGGCCGGTCCTGCGACCGGCTGAGGCCGCGGCAGCTGGTACGTGCCGGCCTAGGCCAGCTTGGGCATGACGGTCTGTTCCAGCCGGTTGGCGAGCTGGGAAATGGCCTGGCCGGCAGGGCAGCCGGGCGAGGTCTGCATCAGCAGCTGGCGCCGCATCACGGCCTGGCGCACTTCGGGATCGACCGGGATGTCGCCCATGTGGACCAGACGAATGGGGTGGCCGGGTTCGGTCGCGACGAAGCGGTCGAGCACGTGCTGCAGCTGATGGGTGATCGGCAGGCCCGCACCTGCGCGGGCGGTCTGGTTGACGACGATGCGTACGGTCTGCCGCTGCTGCTGTCCCACCAGCACCTTGATGGTGGCGTAGGCGTCGGTGAGCGAGGTCGGTTCGGGCGTGGCGACCATCAGGACCTCCGAGGCGAGCGAGACGGCAAACAGCACCACATCCGAGATTCCGGCGCCGGTATCCAGCAGCACGATGTCGTAATGCGGCACCAACCCGCCCATGATGCGCAGGAATTCGTTGCGCACCTCGGGGGTGAGCCGGGAGTATTCGACCATGCCGGAGCCCGCCAGCAGCACGGAAAAGCCGCCCGGCGCCGGAAGGATGGCGTCCTCCAGACGGGCCTTGCCGGTGAACACGTCATGCAGCGTGATCTTGGGATAGAGATTGAGCACGACATCGAGATTGGCGAGCCCGAGGTCGGCGTCGAGCACCAGCACCCTGTGACCGCGCTTGGCCAGTGCCGCAGCGAGATTGGCCGAAACGAAGGTCTTGCCGACGCCCCCCTTGCCGCTGGTGACGGCGACCACCTTGCCCAGCGGCTTGAGGGGGAGGCGAGCGGTGTCCTGCCTGTCGGAGACGGGGGTGAGCAGGTCGGTCATGCGTTCACTCTGTGGGTGGGATTGCTCACGGGGTCGGCGCCATCAATGGGCACGTTGTCGGGCGATGCGGTCGGGTCCATGACGAAATGGCCGAACAGCAGGCCCTTTTCCTCGGCGCTGACCGAGATTTCATGGGGCAGGTCGAGAAAGGCCTGGTTGCGTCCGTCGGACTTGGCACGATAAAGCTGCAGATCGGCCCGTTCGATCCACAGGTCGGTGGTGGAACGCACCCATTCCGGCGCATAGGCCCCCCCGATGCTGATCGTGACCTTGAGGCTGGTCAGCGGCGTTACGGCGATGTCCAGCGACTCGACTGCGCGGCGCACGCGTTCAGCCACGATGCGTCCGCAGTTGGGTCGGCAGTTGGGCAGGATCATCGCGAATTCCTCGCCGCCGTAGCGGACGACCGTATCCATCGGGCGCACGCAACCGGCCAGGCAGGCGGCGACGGCCTGCAGCACCTGGTCGCCGGCCAGATGGCCATGGGTGTCGTTGATGTTCTTGAAGTGATCGATGTCGAGCAGCAGCAGCAGGATCGATTCACCCGATCGCGCCACCACTTCGATCGCGCGTTCGAGCGTCGCGATGAAATGCCTGCGGTTGCCGAGGCCGGTCAGGGGATCCTTGAGGGAGAGTTCGCACAGTCCGTCGATGACCCGCTGCAGGTAGGCGAGCGGCGGCTCGCCCGTTTCCTGGCTGCCGTCCTGTCCGGCATGCTCCAGCAACGCGCGCGCATCGTCCAGTTGCAAATCCTGCAGATCGATCAAAGAGAGCGGAGACAGGGAAGCCACAGAGCGGTTCGATAACCAGGCATCGATCAGGCAATGGTTGAAATGGCGTGGGGAAACCCCCCCGCTTGTGTGGCGAAGTATGTGGCTGTTTGCCTGTTTGATCAAGCGCTTGAGGACTGATCGGGCGCAGTGTTCTCCCGACCCCCCCTCGCGGCCGGGGAATCCGGACGGGGGAATTTCACTTTGACGTCACCCGGGCGGGCGGGGACGTCAGGCGACGCTGCCGAAGCTGGGATCGGTCGCGATGTACGGCGCCTTGAGGCCTGCGAGGCGGCAGCTTTGCGCGATGGGACCGCCCGGAAACAGGGTGTACAGGTATTTCAGCCCCCCCTGTGGATGGAAGCATTCGTCGAGGGCGTCGTGCAGGTCGCGCAGGTTGATGATGGTCTCGTCCGCGTGCTGGGCGTAATAGCGCTGCAGGGCGCGCACGGCATTCCAGTGGTCCTCGCTGAGCGCCAGGCCTTCCTCGCGCGCGATGTTCATTGCATCGTCGCGTGTCCAGTCCAGCGGGGCATCGGGGAAGTCGGGGTCGGCCACGGGTTCCCGGATGAGATGGTTGATGTCGGTTGAAACGTGCAGCATGGCGGCCTCCTTCACAGTCTGCAGATACCCTTTAAACCTAGGTCAGCCCACCGCCGGATACAAGTCGTGTTTGCAGGACAGGCAAGTTCGGCCCGGAGTGACGGATGCGCAGCGACCATGAAAAACGCGCCCCTCGGGGCGCGGTTCTGGGGCCGGATGCGGGACGTCAGCGTCCCGGTCCGCTCAGCGACGGCTGCCGCCCATGGCGGATGCGTTACCTGTGCCCGATAGGGTAGAGGTGGTGTCCAGATAGCGGTTCACCGTGTCGGCGCCGGCGCCCTGGCGCACGACATCGCTGAATTCGGTGCCGCTGAGATCGTCCTCGATCTGGATGTTGTGGATGTCATTCGGCATGTTGGCCCAGCCTGCGCCCATGGGGCTGTTGTGGTCGGCCAGCGCTGACATCGAGAAAAGGGCGGCCAGGGAACCAAGAACCAGAGCGTGTGCGGTTTGCTTCATGAGTAACTCCTATTCAGATTTAAATGTCCGCCATGCGTTTGACTGCATGCGGTGAGGGCATGGTAGGGAGGCTGTGTGGCCGGGCTGTGTCGCGGTCGTTCCAGACTGTGACTATCTGTGACAGGGGCCCGGACCGACTAAGCTGAAAGCGTCCCATCCGATCAGGAGTCCCGTCATGGCAAAACGATCCTATCCGCTGTCCAAGGTCTACGGCCTGCTGGAGCCGGGGCCGGTGGTGCTGGTGACGACCGCACGCAAGGAGCGCACCAACATCATGACGATGTCGTGGCACACCATGATGGAATTCGAGCCGCCGCTGATCGGCTGCGTGATCAGCGGACGCAACGCCTCGTTCGACATGCTGCGGGCGACGAAGGAATGCGCGATCAACATTCCGACGCTGGACCTGGCGAAGCAGGTGGTGGGGATAGGCAATTGCTCGGGCCTCAAGGTCGACAAGTTCGAGAAGTTCGGCCTGACGCCGGTCGAGGCCGCGCAGGTGCGGGCGCCGCTGATCGCCGAGTGCTACGCCAGCCTGGAATGCAGGGTGGCCGATACGCGGCTGGTGAACCGATACAACTTCTTCGTCCTCGAGGTGGTGGAGGCGTGGGTCGACACCGCGGTCAAGCAGCCGCAGACGCTGCACCACCGGGGAAACGGCGTGTTCGCAGTGGCGGGCGAGACGATCAGGCTGCGCTCGGCGATGAAATAGAAGGTGATGAAACAGAAATAGTCGGGGCGGGGAGATGGAATCCTGCCGCAAGTTCATGGGCCGGGATCACATTTGGCCTGTTCAACCGTGAGGAGACTGTCATGAGCATCGCAAAAACCATCGAGGTCACGGCGACATCCGGGAAGAGCTTCGAGGACGCCATCAAGCAGGGCGTCGAGAAGGCGGCCGGGACGCTGGAAAACATCACCGGCGCGTGGGTCATGGACCAGAGCGTGAAGGTGCGGAAAGGCAAGATTGCCGAATATGAAGTCAGGATGAAGCTGACGTTCGTTCTGAAGTAAGCCGTTCAGGGGGATGCCGGTAAGCCGCGCCCCGTCTCGTTTGCGGCGATCACACGCGTCGATGAGGTGGGGCCGTGCGTTTTCCGCTTTCGGCCGTCTCCTCGCGGCCGCATAATGCGCGCTGCGTTCCGGCCGCAGCTGCGGCAATCCGAGTTCATGTCCAATCTTCCATACTGGCGCCTGTCCGGTTTCTATTTCTTCTATTTCGCCTTCGTCGGCGCGATGTCGCCGTTCTGGGGGCTTTACCTGCAGTCGCTGAAATTCGGCCCGTTCGAGATCGGCGTGCTGATGTCGCTGCTGCAGGTGATGCGTATCTTTGCCCCCAACATCTGGGGCCATATCGCCGACCGTACCGGCCGCCGCACCCCCATTGTGCAGCTCGCCGCGCTTGGCAGCGTGCTGGTGTTTGCCGGCGTGTTTTTCGGCAGCGGCTTCTGGTGGCTGTTCGCGGTGATGGCGGCGCTGAGCTTTTTCTGGAGCGCGTCGCTGCCGCTGGTCGAGGCGATGACGCTGTCGCACCTGGGCGAGCGCACCGACGCCTATGGCCGCATCCGTTTGTGGGGATCGATCGGTTTCATCCTGATGGTGGTGGGGCTCGGCTACGCCTTCGATCATGTGGCGATCGGCTGGCTGCCGTGGGCGGTGCTCGCGGTGATGCTGGGCATCGTCGCGTTCGCGCGGGTGATTCCCGAGGCGGAGATCCTGCCGCATGCCACCGACCACCATTCGGTGTGGGACATCGTGAAACGACCCGAGGTGGCTTCGCTTCTGGCGGCCTGCCTGCTGATGGCGGTGACGCACGGCCCCTACTACACGTTCTACTCGATCTATCTGGTCGACCATGGCTACGACAAGTCCACCGTCGGCTGGTTGTGGGCCCTGGGCGTCATCTGCGAGATCGGGATCTTCCTCGTCATTCCGCGCATCTTCGCCAGGGTGACGCCGCGCCGGCTGATCCTGGCGAGCTTCGCGCTGGCGGTCGTACGTTTCCTGGTGATCGCCTGGGGGGTGGAATCGGCCTGGCTGGTGTGGGGTGCACAGACGCTGCACGCCTTTACCTTCGGCACCTACCACGCGGCAGCGGTGGCGCTGATCCACCAGCATTTCCGCGGCCGTCACCAGGCGCGCGGGCAGGCGCTCTACACCAGCCTGTCCTACGGCGTCGGCGGCACCATCGGCGGGCTGGCCAGCGGACTGACCTGGGGCTCGCTGGGCTCGGCCTGGACCTTCACCCTCGCCGCCGCGAGCGCGGCCCTGGCATGGGGGGTGTATGCGGTGTGGGGAGGAACAAAATCCGTGCCAGCGGCCCCCAAGCTATGAAATAATCAACGTTTTACGCGCCGTATCGCCCCATTCAGCATGTCCGGTCAAACCTTGTTCCAGAAATTGTGGGATGCCCACGTCGTCCATGTCGAAGCCGACGGCACCACCCTGCTGTATATCGACCGCCATCTGGTGCATGAAGTCACCAGCCCGCAGGCCTTCGAGGGGTTGAAGCTGGCCCACCGCAAGCCCCGTCGCACCGACGCCGCGATCGCCGTACCCGACCACAACGTGCCGACGACCGACCGTTCGCAGGGCATCGCCGACCCGGTGTCACGCCTGCAGGTGGAAACGCTCGACGCCAACTGCGCCGAGTTCGGCATCACCGAATTCAGGATGGACGACATCCGCCAGGGCATCGTCCACGTCATCGGCCCGGAAGAGGGCCTGACCCTGCCCGGCATGACCGTGGTG
>JAJZRT010000178.1 GCA_021802595.1 Pseudomonadota bacterium | reverse complement strand
TTTCTTCGACTTTGGGCGGCGGAGGCGGCGGCGGCTTGACCAGCATGATCTGCTGGATCACCGGTTTCTTTTCTTCGCCTCTGCTGTTGAGCATGTGATGCACGAGCAACGCCATGCCCGTCATCACGAGCAGAATGAAGGCCCCGGCGGCAAGCTTGGGCGCCTGTCGTTGCCACGGCTTGACCGTCTCGCTCATGCCCTTGTCGTCACTTGACGATCTTCTGGGTCACCAGACCCAGTTGAGTGATGCCCAGGCGGCCCAAAAGGTCCATCACCTCGATGACCTTCTTGTACTGCACGTCGGCATCGCCTTTGATCACCACCGGGAAATCGGGATTGGCGGCCTGGGCCTGGCGCAGGCGGTCTTCCAGCTCCGTCATGCTCACCGGGTAGGCGTCGAGATAAATCTGCCCGTCCGCCGCGATGGTGATCGCCTTGGTGCTGGGCTTGGCCAGGCTGGGCGCCGAGCTGGCCTTGGGCAGGTTCACCTTGATGCCCTGCACGGACGCCGTGGTCATGATGATGAAAATCACCAGCAGCACATAGGCCAGGTCCAGCATGGGCGTGATGTTGATGTCGTCGTAGGGCTTTTGATCGTCCTGGGCCTTCATCACATGCTCCGGTCAGTGGCTGCGCACGGCGGCGAGCTGGGGCGCAGTCTGTACAGCGCCTGCGTAGGTTTCGGCGATGCGGCTGATGAATTCGTCCACGAACACATGCATGTCCGCGCTGATGTCCTTGGCCCGGCTGACCAGGTAGTTGTAGCCGAACAGCGCCGGGATGGCGACGGCCAGGCCGGCCACCGTGGCCACCAGCGCGGCGGCGATGCCGGGGGCGATGGCGTTGACGTTCACATCGCCAGTGGCGGCGATGGCGGCAAAGGTAATCATTACTCCCACCACCGTACCCAGCAGCCCGAGGAAGGGCCCGCCGGAAATGGCGATGGTCAGCAGCACCATGAGGCTGTTGATCTTCTGGTTCTCGCGCACCAGGCTGCCGTCCAGCGATGCGCGGATGGCGTCGATGGACTGCGGCGTGAGCGTCTTGTTGGCAAGCTGGCGCGGGTCCGTGGTGCCGAAGCGATGCTTCAGCTCCTGCACCCCGACATGGTAGATGCGATAGATCGGCGAGCTCTGGTAATGGTCGTGCTGACCGAAAAGGGCTTTGGAAAATTCGGAAGCGGATGCGGTGCTTTCGTCACCCTCCTCGTCGCGGTCGAGCGCACCCGGATTGGCAGAGAGCTGGCGGAACGAGGCCATGAAGCGCTCGTTGTCCTTCTGCATGCGGCTGATGACCAAGCCCTTGTTGACCATGACCACCCAGCTGATGGCCGACATGACGGCGAGCAGGCCGATCACCACCCAGCCGTCCAGGGTCACGGAATGCAGGATGGTGCCGAAGTAGGAGGTCCCGCCGCCGCTGTCTTCCTGCTCGGCCTGTCCGACCTTGATGAAGCCTGAGTCGAGCCCCTGGCCCTTGGCGGCCAAGGCGATCCAGTCCGCCGGACGGGCGACATTGGACAGCTCCACCTCGTCCATGTCGCCCTTGTAGCCCTCGCCGCCTTGGGCATTCGCCCCCAGCGTCAAAGGTGCATTGAGCGCCGCGAGGCTGCGGGGCGCGGTCGCGGCAGCGTTGCCATCCACATAAAGCGTGTATCCGGCCGGGCCAGCGGTCAGCGCCAGTTGATGCCAGCCCGCATCGGCCAGCGGAGCCTGCAAGGTGACGGCGCCTTGTTTTGCATAGACGCCTGCGGCATCGAGCCCTACGCTCAAGTCGCCTTGGTTGAACAGCACGGCGCTTTGTCCGGCTGTGGCAGGTTTGATCCAGGCCGACCACGTGAATTGGCCGCCGGCGGGAATGCCCAGGGAGGGCGATGCCGGAGTCTGGACGTTCTCGTTGCCGTTGAAGCTGGCACCCTGACCGATGATGGCGTTCGCATCCTGCCCCGCGCTGGATGCCGTAGCGTTGTTGGCATTCGCGGTGACGTCCTTGGGCATTCCCGCCTGGGCGAAGTTGTACACGGCAGTCTGATGTGCGTCGAACACCGCCTTGGCATCCCCGGCCGCAGTGCCCTTGTCGTTGCCGGAATAGAGCCAGATCGTGTTCGCCTTGCCGGCGGCGAGCCTGGGTACCTTCACCCAGATCACCGCCAGTTGGTTCACCGGATCGAATTTCTCGATGTAGAACTTGAGCGGCGTCTTGTCGTCGCCCGCCACGAAGCGCAGATCGGAGCCGTCGGGGTTGGCGGACAGAAAATCGAAATTGCCCGAGTGCAGACGGATCAGCACCGGGACATTGTCGAGGGCAGCCTTGAGGTTGGCGCCCGTAGGCCCGGCATCCATGGTGATCTGCTGGCGGCTCGACCAGTCGCCGTTCCACCAGGCCAAAGCCGGTGTTGTTGCCAGGAGCGCCGCGAGGGCGACGCCGGCCGCTGAAATTTTGATGGGTTTCATGGTCATTGAGCTTTGTTGAGGGTCTCTAATCCACACACGCTTGGTCACTGCCCGCCGAAGCCCAGCACTTCGACATCGAGCATGGTGGGCAGGAAGGATGAGCTGGGCGGCGTCTGGGTCAGGCCGCTGACCAGGTTCTGCGTGGCCTTGGCGACATCCGAACCGGCGCTGCCGGCGGAGGTGAGGGCGCCCGCCGTTGAGCCGGCCGTGCTGGTTTGCACGCCGGTGGTCGTGCCGCCGGAAGAAATGTTGTCGCCGCCCTTGACCACGGCGGCGGCGATGAGCACGTTGCCGGCGGCGCCGATGCCGGCGTCGGCAGCATTCACCACACCGTGGGGTGCCGCGAGGGTCACGGTGCCTGCGGCGACATCCTTGGCCGCCTGCAGGGTGCGTATGCCGCTGCCGGTCACCGAGGCCGTGGTGTCCAGTGTGAAGCGCCCGGTCTTGGGGTCGAAGGTCAGCACCGGCGGCGGCGTGACGCTCGCGGACTTGGCGCCGCGACCGGCGTCGATGCTGCCGTCGGAAGACCAGATGAGGATGTTGCCGCCCAGCAGCGTGAAGACGCGCGACTGGTTGACGAGGAAATCGCCCTTGAGGAAGGCATTGATGTCCCCACCGCCCGCCGTGACAATGCCCAGATTGGCGAGCTTGTCCTTGGACACCGCAGGATTGGACAGGCCGGCATTGATCATGCCGCCCGGCACCAGCAGATCGATGTCACCGCCGCGCAGGGTCTTGATCTGGCTGTAGTACATCGTGAGGTCGCCCTGATAGCCCGAGTCCGGGAACAGCGTGGCGATGGCGTCATAGCCGTTGTTATAACCTTGGCCCGCGCTGCCCTCGCCAGCCGCGGCGGTGAGCCTGAGATAGAACATTTTGTCGAGGAAGCTGCGCAGGTTGTAGGGCAGGCTGCGGTTGAAGGCCGCCTTGGCTTGCGCCGGCGTGGCGCTTGCCGGCGGCGCATAGCCTCCCGCATAGGACTGATAGCCGGCCTCGAACGAACTCGCCGCCTGCTGGGCTGTTGCATAGGCAGCCTGCGCGGACGCGTCATCCGGATGTTGATCGGCTAGCCGCTTGTAATACCCCAGGTACCACGACACATATTGGGCCGCGAAATCCTGGTAATCCGGCACGTTCTGGCCCAGTCCCGCCAACACGGTAACGGCGGCGCCCTGCGCTGATGGCAAGAGCGGGTTGCTGACGTTTCCGTCGGTCACGACGCCCTGTGCGGTGCCCAGATCGACGTTGCGTCCGGCCTGCAGCACCAGTTGCCCCGGCCCATGCAGCAGGATGCGGTTGGTGCTGTCGTTGGCGCTGCCCGCCGGCGTCATGACGATGTCGCGCCCGGCGGTCAGGCTGGTGACGTCATCGGGCGAGAGGTTCTGCGCCACGAAGGAGAGGTAAAGGATGTCCTGCCCGGCGCTGAAGAGCGCGGCCTTGGGCAGGATGAAGGAGTCCTGCGAAGTGATCGGGCCCAGGATGCTGCCGTTGGCGAAAACCGTGACGGGCGTTGCGTCTCCCAGATGCACAAGGTCGGTGGCGTACATCTGCGCGCCCAGGCCAGCCGAGGTGCCGCTGCTGTTGTACGAGCTTTGCGGTGCGGCGCCGTTCAAGAGGGACGGGCTAGCATCCGACATCGTGATCGTACCGTTCATGACGACATCACCAACCGCCTGCAGCGCGAGGTTGCCCGTTGCCGAGGGATAGAGGGTGATGGGGTTGTTGACCTGGATATCGCCGGCGTAGGCAGTGGCATTGAGGGTACCGGGCCAGACCGCGAGTTCTGGGTGCGCGATGTTCGAGTTGGCAATGAGCGGCAGTCGGGCGACCAGCTTGTTGACGTCGCTGTCCAGCGTGATGCTTCCCGCCACGCTGGCCAAGCTGACCTGGCCCTGGTCGCCGTAGGTGAAGAAATACGTCTTGGGCTTGGTGAAGCCGAGCTTCTGAGACGCGCCCTGGCCCAGCACGGTGGGATTCACTACGCCAAGGAGCCCGAGGTCGCCGCGCGTGACGACATCCCAGCCACCTTGTCCCAGGCCCAGCAGGGTGTAGATCGGGGCACCGCTGCCTGCGCTGGTAAGTGATGCGCCCAGGCTGCCGCCGGCCTGCAGGCGGCCCTGTCCCAGACCTACGTAAAACTGGCCGCTGTTGATGTTGCCGCCTGCGGCAACGCTCAGGCCGCCGCCGCCGAAATTCACATTGTTCCCGGCTATGGGATCGTAGTAGCCGGCAGACGCAACGCACGCGCTCAGGTTGCTGATGTCGCCGCCGGCCTGCACGGTGACTGCACCGCCGCCCAGCGCGCCGAGGTTCTGGCTGAAGGCGCCGTAGTTCACCCACCAGGCTGCAGGCGAATAAAGGCTGCCATCGGAATTTTGCAGCTGGCCGCGCTGCAGCCATTCCGTAACGAACTGGTTGGTGGCATTGGGTGCCGAAGCACTGTTCACATTGCCGCCCGCCGCGACGCTGACATTACCACCGCCGCCGGGAAAATAACCCGGAGTGAGCCCGGTGTTCTGCGGTGCGGCCGTCGGGCTGGCGGGATCGGGTACGCCCGCCGTATAGACCACGGACTGCTGGTTGCCGAAGACCACATCGCCGCCAGCGGCGATGTCGATGTTGCCGGTGCCGGTGCGTATCTGTTTGAAGGTGTAGGTGACGCTGGAAGCGCCGCCAAAACCCGTTGCCTTGGCACTGCCCGCACCAAGCGTGAAATTGCCGCTGCCGGCCACGGTGGCGAGAGGATCGGCGCTGGCCGCGTCCGCGCCCGCCACCAGCCGATAGGATGCGGAGGCCCCGGGGGCCAGTTTACCGGCGCTGTCGAAGCCGTCGCTCAGGCTTTGCCCGGTCGTCGCCGGCGCCTGGGTGAAGATATTGAGGTCACCTTGCGCGCGCAGGGTGAGCATCAGCGGGGCCGTAGTTGCTCCGCCGCTCCAGTTGTAGAGATTGAGGCTGCTGTTGAGCGCGAGATTGCCGCTGCTGTCGATTTCCACACCGGGGCGCAGCTGCAGGCCGGCGGGCAGTGGCGTGGCGCCCTGCATGAACTGCGCGGCATCAGTCTCGGCCTGGCCGATCACGCTGTCCACGGTGCCGGTCGCGCTGGCATCGTAAGCTTTGAAGGCTTCCACCGCAGCGTCGCGCGCACCGACGACGTTCTGTGACGAAACGGCGAGATTGTTTGGATAACCGGCGCGCGGAACCCGCAGCAGCACCGTGCCGCCCTGAGTCTGTCCGGTGACGTCGATGCGGCTGGCGCCGTCGAAATTGATCGCACCGTCTGCGGTGCCAATTTCCACTCGGCCGCCTTGGGTGCCCTTGGCTTTCAAGCTGGCCTGGGTGAGATTCACATTTTTGGCCGCATAGAGGCGGATCTGGCCGCCCGCTTCGCTGCTCTTCCGTCCTGAGGCGTCCAGGGTGCCGGCCACGGTCATATTGCCGGTGCCATCCTGGCCATCCGCAACGATGCTTATGTTGTGGGCCGTCACGGTGTCGGTGGCGGCCACCGTCAGGTCACCGCGATGCACCTCAATACTCCGGCTTTCGCCGAACCCGCCGTGCTCCAAGGCGCCGTTGAGCGCGGAAAAATCGTTGTCGGCCTGTCCCGCACTGGCTTCCACGGTGCCGGCATTCAGGGCGAAACTGCCCTGCCGGCCTGAGGCCGCATCGCCGCGCAAATCCGCGTGTACCAGGCTCACGTTGCCTTGCGTCGCGGTCAGGGTGACGCTGCCGGCATCGCCTCCATCGGGCGCAGCGACATCGACGACAGCACCGGCCTGCGCGACGATGTTGCCGTTGTCGGCCTGCAGTGTCACCTCGCCGCCCGGCGCATAGGATGTGCTGCCGCCTAGGGTTTGCGCGAGCGCCCCGGCGTGAATCGCGGAGCCCGTCCCCAGCATAATGCCGTTGCCGTTTGCGTCGGCGCCTGTTGCCTTGACGGTGACGCTGCCGGTGGGCAGATCGATCAGGCCGTTCTGAGCGATGCTTTTCCCTTGCAGCGTCAGCCTGGCTGCCAAGCTGTTTGCTGCCGGCGATTGTCCGGGCAATGACGTAAGCGTCATGTCGCCGGAAGCGGAAATCGTCTGCGCGGCCTTGGCCTGCAGGGTCAGCCGCGCGCTGTTCAGATGGGCGTCGCCGTCTATCGCCAAGCTGCCAACGCCCTGGCCCGTGACCTCCTGGTCAGCGGCAAGAGTGATATCGGCAAAGCCCTGGATGGTTTTGTCTCCCGCCCCCAGGCTGACGGTCTGGCTGTTGACCATGAGCTTGCCGCCACCGCTTCCTTGGTAGGCCTTGGTGCTTGCCGCACCGGGGTTGGAGAAGGCGAAGTTTTGCGCATTGATCGTCACTTGCGCATCGTTAAAGCCGCGGATGGCCTGCGCCCGCAGATTCAGATTTGCGATGGGTGTGGCGAGCCCTAGTCCGGAGGTTCCGTAGAAATCCAGCGTACTGTAGCTGGTCAGGTCCAGCTGGCTGAACTGCTGCAAGCGCGCAAGCAGAGTGTCGCCCAGCAGCAGCCCGGACACCGCGACGCCGCCGGTATCGCCCAGGCTGACGCGGCTGGCACCCAGGCTCAAGGCTTTGCCCTGCAAAACCGCGCCGTCGTCGATGACGGGATCGAGACTGGAATCCAGGGTGACGGCGTTGTCGGCCAGTACATTCGCCCCCGCCGCCAGAACCACCCGGCCGTTGCTGCCGGCAACGCCGCTACGCAGCACCGGTGCCAGACCGCCGCCGGAAACGCGCAGCAAGGCGCCGTCGCCGCTCACGTTGATGGCCGTGGGGTCGGCATGGGGCGTGCCTTTGCCCCGCACGGTGGCGCCGCCGTCAATGGTCACGTTCTGCTGCGCGGCGAGCAGTAGTTCAGGGGCAACCAGGGGCGTCCCGGCGTTGTCCACC
>JAJZRT010000177.1 GCA_021802595.1 Pseudomonadota bacterium | reverse complement strand
GACGAGGGCATTGGCGGAAGGCCATGATCTTGGACTTGGAGAGGGTTCGCATGTCGTGGTCCAGTGGCTATTGACAGTCCCAATGATGCCTGAGCAATGCGGCAACTTGTGTCGCAGCGTCAAAAGCTCTCAGCCCACGTTTCCCTGAACCCGGGCTCGTCGTGGTGGGCTGCTCTTGGCCGTGAGCGGCCAAGTGATCTAAGTACCAATCAACAACGGCGAATACTGACCTTGCTTATGGAGGCGTTGGCGATGCGACTGTTCGCTGACGTCAGTCCCGCCGACCAACACCTCGCTGCCACAGCGGATCACACCACAGCGGATCACACTTATGGCTGAAAGGCGTATCGCCTTGCGCCGACGCGTCGCTTCCGGCCCCACATTTAAGTTTAGCCAAAATACCTAAAACCATCTGTTGCAAAATACAGCATAGCGCCAATGCATATCGGAAGCGAAATAAATAATCCGCCCCACGCAAATTTAAGCGCAGGAATGGCGCGCGCGGTTGTTATGCGCAGATAAATTAGATTCACGCAAAACGAGACGAAAACAAGAATGGGAACAAAAAGCCAAGAGATCTCCAAGCCAACATATGTAAGATAAATCACTGCAAAAATAAGGGATGCAAGCGTTCCACGGTGCGCCCATCGCAAGAGGATTTCCGCTGCCTGTGGGCACTCCTTCCGGTAGAGTTTTAAGTAAAACCCAAAAATCCACGATGCACAAAAATACGGCGCCGAATACAAAATTCTCCCAACTCCGGAATGGCGATTCACAAATAGCCAGAAAACGAGCGTAAAGAAAATCGCAAACCATAATGGAGATCGACGTGAATTGATCGGCCAGAAATTGAGAGAAATTGACATAACAAATTTTCTATTAAGGTGCGAGGCATTTGATCATGCGGCAATCAAATGGTCAATGTTGAAGGGACAGCTGGGCCGGAGGTCCGAGGCAACGAACGAGACCAACCACTGGCAGGGCTAAAGGTCGCCCTGGGCGCGAGCAGATTCCAGGCTGCTGACGACCACTGACCGCGAAACACCGGCCGTCTTCACGAGATTAGCCGAGCGGCTGCAATGGCCGACCTCCGGTCGTTAGGCCAACGTCAGCACCTCGGCCTGAGCGGGCGCTGGGCACCGCCCGTGACAGTGGTCGAAGTGCCGTTCGTAGCGGTCGCCGAGATCGCTGCCATCCCGAACCGCTTCGACTAGTATGGCAATTGGGTCCTCTTGTTGCGAGGTGCTTATGCCAACAGGAGGCTCGTCATAATCAAACACATTGTTCTCGGAATTGCTGCTCGGCTGGCCACGTTCGCCGTTGCCATTGTTTTCCACACTGTCGGGTCACCGCTTGACAGTGCCGCTGATTCTGCCACGCCCGCTGTCGTCGCGGCAGCGCAAACGCTGGGTGTTCAAAGTGGTGCAGGGCCTGCGCTTGTAGGGAACGCGCTGCATGCTCCTTAAACTCAAAACCGCCGAAGCGTTTCAGAAGGAGCATTCCCGCGGTTTTGCGGATTTAACAACAGACGCTTATTATGTCGGAGGCGTTAGGCCGCAGCGGCGATAGTCGTCGTTAGTCATTACAGCCTTGTATTTGCACATGGGTTTTTCGTCTGGGGTTAGTCCCATTGCACCGTTATAAACGCGCCGACTAAGCTCTTGAAAGTGTCTTTGCTGCGGAATCTGTGCGGCTGTTAAATCAGGTTTTTCTTGCGACTGTGTTACCTGTGTCGATGGCGTCTGGGTAGGCGCTTGAGGTGCCACAGGCGCCGGTTGTTGTGGGGTAATTAGTTTCGGGTGTCCATAGGCTTGCTTTCCCGGGTATTCGCCGCGACATGCGTTTACTGTGAGTGCGACACTCAGGTTACCCGTCTTGCCCGGAACGTGCTTTAATACGCAATCGTCGAAGTCTACGTTGCTTGGCTCGCCTTGAGTGCTTGGGCTAGGGAACTTATCGCGACAGGCTTTTGCAACAACGGCTGCGGCTAGAGAGTTTCCGTTGCCGTGTAAATAACGCAATACGCACTCATTGTAGTTGCTTGGGCCGAATAGACCAAGCCAACTTGCATTTGCGGCGGCGCAAAACCCCAATAGTAATAGCGATATTAAACATGATTTTTTTCACTGGATGTCCTCCACTGCGTCGCACTTTCGCAAGAGCGTGTGAAAAATTGATCTTGCTGCGCCGTTTGACCAAGACCAAGCTGGGCTTAGACTTCGGCGCAGACTAGTGAGCGGGCAGGGATTTGAGTGAAGCTAAGTTGCTGGCCGCCGTTCCATCATCATTCCCGGCAGCTTTCTCAAATAGTTCCTTGGCTTCTTCAATGTTTCGTTGAACGCCAAGGCCATAATAGTAAAGGACGCCCAAATTGTTCTGCGCGGGCGGAAAATCACGCTTTGCGGATTTGCTCAGCCAATATGCGGATGCTGCATAGTTTTTTTGCAATCCGTAGCCGTATAGATATGCAAAACCCACGCAGTTTTGAGAAAACGCGTCGCCTTGCCCTGCCGCGGCAAGCCACCAGTACGTTGCCTGGGCCCAGTCCTGCGGAACGCCGTCACCATTTGCGTAAATGTTGCCCAACATCTCCTGCGCGCCTTTATTTCCTGAAGATGCATCCTTGCTAAGCATCGAAATAAATCGAGGGCTTTTCATGATATCAGGAAGCGGTAAGGAGCGAGGCGCTTCAATCCTAATTGTCTGAGCTTCGGCGTATGGGGTCGTCAGGAGCGCCGCCAAAGCGTACGCAACGCGGAGGGCAATTGCGCGTGACCCACTTGGTAGGCTGCGGACGGCTGTAAGTTGACATCGCGCGGGGTCCGGGATGCACCCCCAAGTCCGCCTCCGTAGCCGACAATAAGCACCGTGTAGCCATCGATTTGCGGGGTCGCGTCCCGCGACGTGGTGTAACTCCACAGCCCGGACAGGCTGAGCTACACGTTACTCAGCGTGCCACAGCGGACAGCCGAGTCGGGGCAGTATCGCAGAGCGACTGAAGGCCTTCAAGTTGCATGTATCGGCGATTAAGCGACCACTCGTCGTTCTGCTCCAGCATCATGGCGCCGACCAGGCGGGTGATGGCCGCGTCGTTGGGGAAGATGCCTACGACATTGGTGCGGCGCTTGATGTCGGCGTTCAGGCGCTCGAGCGGATTGGTCGAGTAGATCTGCGACCAGTGCGCCTTCGGGAAGTGCCGAAGCAGATGGTTGCCCCGGGAGGCAGGTGCATATCCTTGACGAAGCGATGCACGATCCGCCGGCAGTGGTGGCAGACGAAGGCAGAGGTCACCGACGCACGGTCGCTCGAAGAACTGGCGGGCTCGGGCGACTGATCAGCGACCGGCCCCGCCGGCGAGGGCGCTGGCAGGAGCAGAGGCGCCTTGCAGTCCCTATCGGCTTCGGGTGGCAACATGTGTGGTGCCGTTTAACCGCGCTTCATGGCAACAGGCGCTCGTTTGACCGAGCGTAGCGACCGGAGGCCTTGTACAGCATTTCCTGTACCTCCGCACGCAACTCGGGCGGTTCGACGACCTCCGCGGCCGCTCCATAGCCCAGCAGCCACGCCTTGAATTGCGGCGAAACCCGTACGGTGGCACGGAGTTCGAGTACCCCTTGCTCGTCCTGCGAGATCACGAGCTGATCCGTCGCAATGGGTGCGTCGAGCAGCGCATGGCCAGCAAAGTCGAAGAACCGCAACTGCACGGTCGCGTCCGCTCCTCCCAGTTGGAAGGGCCCGGACGCGATGTACGCATCAATGTCGAAGTCCATCGGGCGCTCGACGGACGCCTCCTTGACCTTCGCCCTCTGGATGCGGCTCACATGCAATACCCGGAGATTCGAGTATCGCGAGATCCAGGCGACCAGGTAGAGGTTCAGGTCACGGCTGACCAAGGCTAGCGGTGACACCGTCATCTGGCTGGCAGCCCGCTGTGCATTGCGATAGTCGATCTGGAGTTGCAGATCTTCATACAGCGCCCGGCTGACGGCACGGATCACGGCCGCGTCGGGTGTTGCTGCCGGAGCCACCGGGCGCGCCGCGATGATCCGCACCTTGTCGCGCAGCCACCCTTGCGCTCGCTGGTCATGCTCAAGGCGGCTTCCAGCCTCCTGGAAAAACGGCCCAAGGCTTTGCACCATGGCCTGCGGAAGCAATTGCCGCCCAAAGCGGGCCAGCCACGCGAAGCCCAGCGCCTCGTCCACGGTCAAGCCCATTTGGGCGCGTCGTGCGGTGCTGCGTTCGATGCTCCATCCGTAGGGTTTGCCGCGGTCGTCACAATGCAGTGTGCCGAACCACTGACCGTTATCGCGCAGGAACTCGAGGTCTCGCTCGACCGTGCGCTTCTCCACCGCATAGCCCGCCGCGTGCAACTGCTCCGTCAGCGCCCTGGCGGTGACCGGTGAAGTGCCCTTGGCGGGTAGGCGTTGCAGGATTTCGATGCGGCGCAGAAAAGTCTGGGCGTCCAGGTTGGCTGCCAATTCAGATTTCCTCCTTGTAGGAAACTCGAGGGCCGATCCCGTTCGACCCTGTCGATCACCGCGAGCAGGACCCGAGGCCGGACGCTACGCAAACACGCTGCCGTGATCGGGAGCATCTCTCTCCAACGCGACAAGGTTTGACGCAACCCAGGGGCATCATAGAAGCAACGGGACGTCAGAACCGACCCGACCCACGAGGAGGTCACCATGCTCAAGTTCGCTGGATACACCATGTTCGCTGCCGTGGTCGTCGCCACGGCCGTCGGACTCATCGTCGGTACGATTGCCGAGGCGGCCGCCGCGCCGTTTCGTGGCTCATCTCATTGATTGGAGGCTCCCATGTTTCTCATGATCACGACAGCCATCGCGGTGTTCGTCGGCTTGTTCAAGGCCGCGGCGATCCTTCTGGGCGCCGTCATCGGCGCTGGATTCTTCGCTGCGGTTGCCGGCCTGCTGTTGGCGATGTTGCTCAGGGAGATCATCGACGCAATCGTGCAGAACTGGCATGCCAAGGCTGCGAACTGATTTCCTCACCATCCCCAGTCTGAGCTCAAGATGGGTGCCAAGCTCTCGATGGCGTCCTCCGCACGCGACACCACGGATCCACGCGCTACGGCGCTTCGCAACAACCGGCGCCTGGCCCAGGGATTCCTGCTTGCTGCCCTGATTGTTTTCATCACAGGCGCCATCGTGGAGGCCGCGGGCAAACCGTGGGGAGGATGGCTGAGGGCATTCGGGGAGGCAGCTGCCGTCGGGGGCTTGGCGGATTGGTTCGCGGTGGTCGCCTTGTTCCGGCATCCGCTGGGCATGCGGTGGATTCCGCACACCGCCATCATTCCGACCAACAAGGATCGGATCGCCACCAGCCTCGCG
Organism: Pseudomonadota bacterium; assembly: GCA_021802595.1. The sequence continues at coordinate 2,009 of JAJZRT010000177.1, read as the reverse complement.
GAGTTCGTGCGGGACAAATTTCTCGAACCGGAGGCTTTGTTGCGCAAGCTTCACGTGTTCGACCCCGCGGCTCGCCTAGCGGAGTGGCTCACGGATTCGGCGCGCGTCAACGCACTCGCGCGACAGGCCCAGCGCTTCGGGCTGGAAGCTCTGCAGTGGCTGGACGATGACAAGCTGCGATCTGCCCTCAAGGGGCTGATGCTCGACGCATTGCACCGCTGGGATGCGGCACAAAGCGCCGGCCAGATCCTCGCGCTGCTGACCAGCGACGGGCGCCATCAGCAACTGCTCGACGAGGCGCTGGACAAGCTGGGCGATTTTCTCAGTCAGGCCGAGGTCAAGAAGCGCGTCTCCGATTTGATGGTCAAGCATGTGCGCCAGGAGTGGCCGACCGTCATCTCGTTCGTCGACAAGCTGAAGTCCGTGGACTCCATGGGCGACTACTTGGCAGACAAACTAGCGCAGGCGTTGATGAACGAATTGACGGGGATCCTGAAGCAGCCAGACCACCCCGTGCGAGTGTCCTACGATCGCAAGGCGCACGAATTCATAGACCGCCTACGCACGGACCCCATGCTTCAGACCCGAGTGCAGGACATCAAAGAGCAAATCATCGATCATCCGAGTGTGCAAGGATATGTCGATGGTCTGATGCACGAGGTGAGGGAATGGCTGCGCCGGGATCTCGCCCGTGCGGACTCCGCACTTGCCGGGCATCTGCGAGGCGCGCTCGCCGCGCTCGGTGACAAGGTGGCCGCCGACGCGGACCTGCGATCGAGCATCAACGGTCATGTCGTCGGCGCTGCGCAGAGGCTGGTCGGGGACCTTCGCAGATCCTTGACCGACCATATTGTGCAAACGGTGCGGTTGTGGGACGACGAGACGATGGTGCAGGAATTGGACCTCGCCGTTGGCAAAGACCTGCAATACATACGATTGAATGGAACGCTTGTCGGCGGGCTGATAGGGATTGCCCTCCATGCGGTCGCGGGGGCATCCCCGATCTTGCTCTCAAGCATTCGGTGAGGCCGCATCCGTCAAAAAGGCCCGCGGATGTTCGAAACCCCGAGGGATAGCCTAGTTCAGTCAGATTGCTCCGCACTTGCGCGTCATCATGCGTCCATGGCTCCATCAAGCCCTTCGACTTGTTGTGCACCCCGACAGCTCGCTGCGAGGGCGGTTCACCCGAGATCCACGTCGAGGTAAAGGGTTCCATCTCCTCTGCGATGTCGGTTCAGTTGACGCGCAATGAGATCGCCGACGCTCGCCAGGAAGGCAAAATCTGGCGGTCTGATCTGTTCATTGCCAGCAGGATCGAACTCAGAGCCACCGATGCTGGAGCCTGGGTCGGCTTCGGGGGGAGGTTTTGCGTAATGAGGACTGGCATCCTGACGACAGGGACTTGGTACCTACCCACTACGTTTATCGGGTGCCGCGTAACCCTGCATGATCAAGCGCCATCTGCGATTGATAGCCGAACCTGGTACACAGGTGTTGAACTCGGAACCACTACTGCAGTACTGTTCACTTGACGGTGTGCTACGCCAGTACTATCTGGACACTCAACACACCGTTGTTGCACGATTGTCCAACTTGCCGACTTTTCGTCGCGTCTAGTCCTGTCGGTGGGCGTCATAAACTGACGCAAGTTTCATGGAATATGGGGTAGCGCACGCGGGCTGCGCCGGCGACATCTCATCTCGGGCCGGACACCGTGCCCCGAGGGGGAGGTGGCTGCAGGTTTCGAGAAACGACCAGGAGGGGGTATGGATAGCGGCGAGCGGTACGGCATGATCAACCCGGAAATGCTCTTGCCCGAACTGAATGCGGCCTTGCGTCGGCTTCATGGCGCGGCGAGCGTTCTGGACCTCGATGACATCGACGAATCGATGCTTGCCTTGATGCGTCGCCTGTTGCTGGCCGAAGTGCTCTCCCGAGAGTGGATCATCGCCGTCGGCGGCTCGCAGGGAGCCGGAAAGACCACGCTGCTGCAAACGGTCTACGGCCTG
>JAJZRT010000176.1 GCA_021802595.1 Pseudomonadota bacterium | reverse complement strand
TGATCGGCATGAATGATTTCCGGTTGGATCCGCTGCGCGGGTCCGGTGCGCCGGGAACCCGCCCAATGAAAGAAGAGGGAGGCCCGAATCTTAAAGGGCTTGCCGGCTTGGCACAAATGGCCTGACGCGTTCCGGCGCAAGGGCTTCGCGTGCCGGAGCCAGACGCGGCCATGCGCCGCGCGCCAACGAAAGCTCAGCGGCGCTCCAGGCGTGCGCGGATTTCTCCTGCGACCCGGCCAACATCGTCGAGCGGCGGGTAGTCCCAGTGCTCGAGCTTTCCGGCAAACGGCCGCGTATACCCGCCGCTGCGCATCGCCGCGTGAAACAGCCGGAATTTCCTGGAGCCGCCCTCCAGTTCCACCACGTAGACCGGCTTGCCGGTGGTGCAGGCTTCCGAAACCATGTTGACCGAATCCGCCGTCACCACGATGTGGTCCGCCAGCGCGAGGTAGGCCAGATAGGGGTTTTCGCCCGCGCCATCCCAGATATAGGCGGGCGTCTGCGCCAGCGCGTCACGCAATGCCGCCTCGACCTCGGCCCCGGTCCGGCGCGACGGGGTGAGCAGAATACCGGCGCCGGTGGCCGCCGACAACGCGGCGAGCTGCTCGCCCAGCACCCGCCCGATTTCAGGCGTCAGGCGATAGCACTTGTTGGTGCCGCCCACCAGCACCGCCACGCGCGGCCGGGGCAGGGCGGCGAACTTTTCAGCGAAGCGCTCGCCCGCTTCGCGGATGCGCGCGGGCGTGATGGTGTGCAGCCCCCCCAGGGTGGCGATGACATTCGGGTGGTTGCAGCGGTCGTGCCGGGGCGTGACGATGGCATCGAATTCATCGTAGGCGGTATGCGGGTCCTGGATGCGGATATTGAACGTGCGCCCGCCGCTGGCACGCTTGATGGCCAGCGCAACCGCGACGGTCAGCCGGCCGGTGCCGATCACCACATCCGGCCAGGGCGGCTCGATGGCATCGCTGCCAGGGCCCAGAAACCGCAATGGCGCCAGCCACAACTGAGGCGGCAAATGCTTCCAGGGCGCGACAGGGTCGATGCGTTTTTGCACCACCTCCAGTCCCAATGCCTGGGCAAGGCCGATGGACTGGTTGTCCATGCCCGGCACGCCAACGGTCAGGACCCAACAGGTTTTAGCTTGCATCACGTGTGAGCCGTATTGTGCGAAAGGCCTGCGGATTATTCACTTTGGCGCGATCAGCCGCTGCACCACGGCCCCCGCCAGCATCAGCCCGAACAACGGCGGCATGTAGCTGATGGTGCCATTGACCGCGCGGTCTCGGCCGCGCCCTTCGACCGGCTGCGGCGGCAGGGGCGCACGCCCGGCTTCGTCGGAAAACACCGTGAGCACGCCTTTGTGGATGCCGCGTTTCCGGAGCCGCTTGCGCATCACCGAGGCGAGCGGGCACATGGAGGTTTTGGAAATGTCGGCGATGCGGATGCGGGTAGGGTCGAGCTTGTTGCCCGCCCCCATGCTGGAAGCGACCTTGAGGCCGCGCTCGACGCTGCTGGCGACCAGCGCGACCTTGCAGTTGAGCGAATCGATGCAGTCTATGACGAAATCGACGTCAGCCGGCACGATGTCGGCCACGGTTTCGGGAATGAGAAATTCGCGGATCACGCCGAGTTCGCACGCCGGGTTGATGTCGCGGATGCGCGCCGCCATCAGTTCGGCTTTCGGCTTCCCCACGGTGGACAACAGCGCGGGCAACTGGCGGTTGATGTTCGACACGGCAACCACATCGTGGTCGATCAGGGTCAGCCGCCCCACCCCTGCGCGCGCCAGCGCTTCGGCGCAATACGAGCCGACGCCACCCAGCCCGGCCACCAGCACATGTGCACGGGCGAGCCGCGCCTGCTCGCCGGCGTCGAGCAGAATCCGGGTTCGTTCGAATTGCGGCGGCAGTGCGGCGTCCATCGGCTAAAATCCCCACATGATGAAATGGCTGGTGACACTCGTTCTGGCATTGTTGGTGTTGGGCCTGCTCACGCCATGGCTCAACCGCCTGGGGCTGGGCCGGCTGCCCGGCGACCTTCAGGTCCGGCATAAACGGGGCATATTCTACTTCCCCTTCGCCAGCGTCATTCTCATGTCGCTGGCGCTCTCGCTGCTTGTCCATCTGTTCGGCCGATGAACAAGGCGCCTGCCCAAAGGATGCTTTATCCAAAATGAATAAGGCATTCGTCAAGGAATCCGACGCAGCAGACGCCGACGAGGACGATATCGCTTCCCCCGCGCTGCCTGCGGGGTCGAAGAATTACATGACCCCCGCCGGCTACGCGCAACTCGACGCCGAATTCAATCAGCTGTGGAAGGTCGAACGCCCCAGGCTGGTGGAAACCATCTCCTGGGCGGCCAGCAACGGCGACCGCTCGGAAAACGGCGACTATATCTACGGCAAGAAGCGCCTGCGCGAGGTCGACCGCCGCATCCGCTTCCTGTCCAAGCGACTGGAACACGCCGAGGTCGTCGACCCCGCCCGGCGCGAAGCCACCGACCAGGTATATTTCGGCGCCACCGTCACCGTCGCCGACCAGGACGGCGTCGAGGCCACCTATGCCATCGTCGGCATCGACGAGGCCGACGCCGGACGCGGCCGCATCGCCTGGATCTCGCCGATGGCGCGCGCGCTCCTGAAGGCGCGCGAAGGCGACACCGTCAGCGTCCAGACGCCGGACGGACGGCGCGAGGTGGACATCGTCGAGGTGCGCTACGCCGCGCTGGATTAATTCAGCGCGCTGGCCAGCAAACGCCGGTAACGGCTCACCCGTTCGTCGCCGCCCAGCAGGTTGAATACCGACAGCAGGGTCTTGCGCCCGATGTCGTCCTCGAAGCCGCGATCGCGGCGGACGATCTCCAGCAACTGATCCATGCCGGCTTCGTACTGCCCGGCGGCAACCAGCAGGTTGGCGAGCTTCAGCCGCGCTTCCAGATCGTTTTCGTTCGCCGCCACCCGCGCGGTCAGCGCAGCCTCGTCCTCGCCGGCCGCGCCCATGAACTGCAGGCGGGCTTTCAGGGCGGGTACGCGCGGATCGGCATCGTCCGCCACGCTGCCGATCAGGCGGCGGGCTTCGTCGGCTTCGTTGAGGTCGAGCATGATTTCCGCGGCGTCGAGCCGCACGCCGAGGTGGCCGGGGTCGATCTTCGAGGCCTCGGCCAGCAGTTTCAGCGCGCCGGAAATATCGCCGGCCATGCGCGCCGCCGCTGCCTGCTGGCGTAGTTCATCGGCCGGACCGGGAACCAGGCGATCGAGGAACGCGCGCACCTCGCCTTCCGGCAGCGCACCGGAAAACTCGTCGACCGGCGCGCCGTCGACGAAGGCCTTGACGCTGGGAATCCCGCGCACGCCGTAGCGCGCCGCCAGTTCCTGGTTGTCGTCGGAATTGATCTTGGCGAGCAGGAATTTGCCGCCGTACTCGGCCGCCAGCTTCTCCAGGATGGGCTTGAGCGACTTGCACGGGCCGCACCAGGGCGCCCAGAAGTCGACCACCACCGGACGATGCTTCGATTCTTCGAGGACATGCTGGGTGAAGTCGGCGAGGCCGACGTCGAGTGCGTGTTCGGACATGGCGCCGCCCTCAGATCTGCCTGGCCAGTTCGGCCGCCATGCCGGTATACGACGCCGGCGTCATCGATTTCAGGCGGGCCTTCTCGGCGTCGGGGATCGCCAGGCCGTCGATGAAGGCGTGCAAGGTCTCGCGCGTCATGCCGGCCTTGCCGCGCGTCAGTTCCTTCAACTGCTCGTAGGGATTGGCCACGCCATGGCGCCGCATCACGGTCTGGATCGGCTCGGCCAGCACTTCCCAGTTGGCATCCAGATCGGCCGCCAGCGCCGCGGGGTTGGGCTCGAGCTTGCCGAGACCGCGCAGACAGGATTCGTAGGCCAGCAGGCTGTAGCCGAAGCCGACCCCCATGTTCCTGAGCACGGTGGAATCGGTGAGGTCGCGCTGCCAGCGCGAGATCGGCAGTTTTTCCGCCAGATGCCGCAGCACCGCGTTGGCGATGCCCAGGTTGCCCTCGCTGTTCTCGAAATCAATCGGATTGACCTTGTGCGGCATGGTGGAAGACCCCACTTCGCCCGCCTTCGTCTTCTGCTTGAAGTAGCCCACCGAGATGTAGCCCCACACGTCGCGGTTCAGATCGATCAGGATGGTGTTGGTGCGCGCGATGGCGTCGTACAGTTCGGCCATGGCGTCGTGCGGCTCGATCTGGATGGTGTAAGGGTTGAAGGTGAGCCCGAGATTCGTCACGAATTCGCGCGCGAATCCTTCCCAGTCGAGATCGGGATAGGCCGCCAGGTGCGCGTTGTAGTTGCCGACCGCGCCGTTGATCTTGCCCATGAGCTCCACCGCGCCGATGGCGTCCCAGGCGCGGCGCAGGCGGTAGACGACGTTGGCGAGTTCCTTGCCGACCGTGGTGGGCGACGCCGGCTGGCCGTGGGTGCGCGACAGCATCGGCAGCTCGGCGAGTTCGTGCGCCAGGTCGGTGAGCCGTGCGATCACCTTTTCCAGCGCGGGCAACAGCACGGCATCGCGCGCGCCCTTCAGCATCAGCGCATGCGACAGGTTGTTGATGTCCTCCGAGGTGCAGGCGAAGTGGATGAACTCGGACACCGCTGCGATCTCGGAACTGGCCCGGGTCTTTTCCTTGAGGAAGTACTCCACCGCCTTGACGTCGTGATTGGTGGTCGCCTCGATCGCCTTGACGCGCTCGGCGTCGGCCACCGAGAAGTGGTCGGCGATGGCGTCGAGCAGCGTGACGGCCTCGGCGGAGAAAGCCGGGACCTCGGCGATGGCCGGCTCGGCGGCCAGCGCCTTCAGCCACTCGATCTCGACGATGACGCGGTACTTGATCAGCGCATATTCGCTGAAAAAATCACGCAGCGGCGCGGTTTTCGATCCATAACGGCCATCCAGCGGCGAAAGTGCCGTAAGGGCGTTGAGTTCCATCTTGTCTTCTCCGTTCAAACAGGGCACCGCACGGGCATAACCCTGAATTATCCACGAGAACGGGCGCGCTGCGGGTGGCCTGCCCGAAGCGGGACTTGCCGACCCCCGTGCGGCACATTCTACAATTCAGGCATGGATATCTCCTCGCTCATCGCCCAATACGGCTATGCGGCCGTATTCCTCGGCACCGTGTTCGAAGGCGAATCCATCCTGTTGCTGGCCGGTTATGCGGCCCATCGCGGCTATCTCGATTTTGCCCTGCTGACGGGCGTGGCCGCGGTGGGTGCGATGACGGGCGACCAGTTCTTTTTCTGGCTCGGCCGCCGTCATGGTCGGGCACTGCTGCTGCGCCGGCCGGCCTTGCGCGGCAAGGTCGACCATGCGCTCGACCTCATCCGGCGACACCCGGCGGGCGTCATTCTGGCCATGCGGTTCATGTGGGGCTTGCGCATCGCACTGCCGGTCGCAGTCGGGCTGAGCGGCGTGACCCGCTGGCGCTTTTTCTGGCTCAATCTCACATCCGCCGCGCTGTGGGCGCCTCTGGTGGGCGGTGCCGGCTATCTGTTCGGGTCCCTGCTGAGCACTCGTCTGGCGGTGCTGCATCGGGTCGAGCACTGGGTTATGCTCGGTCTCGTGATCGCCGTGCTCGTCCTGCGCGGTTTTCTGCATTCACGCCATACCCGATCATGAAACTGCTGCTGCCCTATCCGCACCGTGAACTCCATCCTGTTGCCCGCCTGCGGGCATGGCACCGCTCGACGCTTGCACTCGCGCTTGGCGTTGTGGGGGCGGTGTCGACGCAGACCGCGGGCTGGGAAACCCGGCTGCTGATCGGCTGGCTGGCCGGCAGCCTGGCGTATCTGCTGCTGGTGTGGTGGGGCGTGGGGCGGCTCGACACCGTCCACACCCGGCTGCGCGCATCCAGCGAGGATCCCGGAGCCACCGCCCTGTATATCGCGCTGGTCGCGGCCTCGTGGATCAGCCTGATCGGCGTGCTGCTGGTCACTGACGCGGCCAAGACCTCGACGGGCATGGCACGCGGGCTGCACATCGGCCTCGCGCTCGGCGCGCTGGCATCGACCTGGCTCCTGATCCAGACCCTGTTCGCGTTGCGTTACGCGCGCCATTACTACCGCTCGCATGCAGGCAAGGACACCGGCGGCCTGGCCTTTCCGGGGGCGGCGCCCGGCTACGCCGACTTTGCGTATTTCGCGGCGGTCATCGGCATGACTTCCCAGGTCGCCGACGTCGCGATCACCACGACGGCGATGCGCCGACTGGTGCTGGTGCACGGCCTGGTGTCGTTCGGCTTCAATCTGCTGGTGCTGGCGCTGACGATCAACCTCGTCGCCAGCGCGCTGGGCTAGACGCGGTCAGCGCTGCGCCGGTCTCGCCTTGCCAGACCATGCACCTGTTGCGCCATCTCAAACGGTGCGCCTGTCGCGCTGCGTCAAACGGTGCGCCTGTCGCGCTGCGTCAAACGGTGCGCCTGTCGCGCACGGCCTGCGCCAGCGTGCCGCTGTCGACGTATTCCAGTTCGCCGCCGACCGGCACCCCGCGCGCCAGCCGGCTGACCCTGAGGCCGCGCGCCTTCAGCAGTTCGCCGATGGTATGCGCGGTGGCTTCACCCTCCGGGGTGAAGTTGGTCGCCAGGATCACTTCCTCGACCACACCGTCGAGCGCACGGCTGATCAGGCGGTCGAGATGGATCTCGCGCGGGCCGATGCCGTCGAGCGGGGACAGCCGCCCCATCAGCACGAAATACAGGCCACCGTAGCTTTGCGTGGCTTCCATCATGTTGAAGTCGGCCGGCATCTCGACCACCGCCAGCTGCCGCTTGTCGCGGTTCGGGCTGGTGCATACCTCGCACACTTCCGCCTCGGAAAAATTGTTGCACAGGCGGCAATGATGCAGATGCGTGAGCGCATGGTTGAGCGCGCCCGCCAGCGCCTCGGCGCCACGCCGGTCGCGCTGCAGCAGATGATAGGCCATGCGCGCCGCCGACTTGGGGCCGACGCCCGGCAGCACGCGCAGGGCGGTGATCAGGTTTTCCAGTGCGGCTGGCTGCACAGCAATGTCCGGACCGTCAGAACGGCAGCTTCATCCCCGGCGGAATCGGCAGCCCGGCGGTCACGCTGCCCATTTTTTCCTGCACGGTGGACTCGACCTTGCGCACCGCGTCGTTCACCGCCGCGGCCACCAGGTCTTCCAGCATTTCCTTGTCGTCGCCCATCAGGCTGGGATCGATGGTGACGCGGCGCACGTCGTACTTGCAGGTCATCACGACCTTGACCATGCCGGCGCCGCTGGCGCCCTCGATCTCGATTTCGGCCAGCTTGGCCTGCATCTTGGCCATGTTTTCCTGCACCTGCTGGACCTGCTTCATCATGTTGCCGATGCCGCCCTTGATCATGTCGATTTATATGGACGCCT
>JAJZRT010000175.1:5970-7400 GCA_021802595.1 Pseudomonadota bacterium | reverse complement strand
CCAGATCAGCAGGCCGACCGGAAGGTTGACCTGTGCCACGTTCATGCTGCCGAGCGCCTGGAATGGCGCCGGGAAAAACTGGCCGAGCAGCATGCCGGCGACGATGCACAGCGCCACCCACAGCGTGAGCCCGCGCTCGAACACGCTCATCGGCGCGCCGGCTGCGCGCTTGCCCGTCACTTCGCACTGTGCGCTCATCGAGCGAACTCCATCAAAGTTGGCACGCTCATGGGGTCTTCCCGATAAGTTTCACTGCCTGCTGCAGCTTGATCCTGTCCAGGGTGGCGAACGGCAGGCTGACGAACATGGAAATGCGGCGCTGCAGCTGATTCATTGCCTCGACAAAGACGTGACGCTTGGCGTCATCACTGCCCTCGAACGCAGCCGGATCAGGAATACCCCAGTGCGCGGTGATTGGCTGCCCTGGCCACACCGGGCATACTTCGCCCGCTGCGTTGTCGCACACGGTGATGATGAAATCGAACCGCGGCGCGGCGGGTTGCGTGAACGCGTCCCACGACTTGCTGCGCAGTTCGCGGGTGGGAAAACGGTTCTTTTCCAGCAATTCCAGCGCAAACGGGTTGACCCGCCCGGCCGGGTGACTGCCCGCACTGAACGCCCGGAAGCGCCCCTTGCCCATATTGTTCAGCAGGCTCTCGGCGAGGATCGAGCGCGCCGAATTGCCAGTGCACAGGAACAGCACGTTGAAGACCGGTTCGCTCATGCCGGTCTCGACTCAGGCGGCGGCCTGGAGGCCAAGTTTCTCGCGCACCGCGGCAACCAGCCGGGTACGGATGTCGTCGCGCACCGCGAGGAAACTCTCCAGCGGTTCGCCATGAGGGTCATGGAACGGCAGGTGAATCGCCGGGATCGGCTTCGGGAAAATCGGGCACGCTTCCTTCGCGTTGTCGCACACCGTCACCACGAGGTCGATATCCTCGCCCATCACCGCGTCGATATCCTTCGGGTGCAGGCCCTCGGTATTGAGGCCCGCATTTTTGAGGGCCGCGATGGCGCCATCGGCGACCTTCGGCTGCGGGCGGGTGCCGGCGGACAGCGCGCGCACCTGGCCGGCGAGGTCATGGTTCAGCAGCACTTCGGCCATTTGCGAGCGGCAGGAGTTGCCGGTGCACAGCACCAGCACGGTGTAGGGTTTTACAGTCACGATTGTCCTTGATTATGGGTAAATTGAAACTCAGCAGCAGCCGCCCACGGCCGGCTTGGCCTTGACCGGGATGCAGCTCGACACCTTTGCGACCGGCTCGGGCACGCAGCATTCGCCCGCCGACTGCCCGCCGAACACAGGGATGCTGTCGAGCGTGTGGTAGGTCTCCCAGGCGATGCCGGTGGGGTCGGTCGCCCAGTACTTGTCCGATTTGGCGTAGCAGCAGGCGGTGCCCATCTCCTCGACCACTTCGCCCTCCAACTTC
>JAJZRT010000175.1:0-5960 GCA_021802595.1 Pseudomonadota bacterium | reverse complement strand
CTGCAGGCGCTGGTTCATCTCGGCCAGTTCCTCGGCACTTTCCACCTGCACCCCAAGATGGTTGAGACCGGCCGGGGCGCCACGCGCCGAGATGGCGAAGTTCACGCGCGGGTCGTCGAGCATCCACTTGGCGTAGTCGTCCTTGGTGACGGTCGGCTCGGCGGCGAACATCGTCGAATAGAACTTGATGCTGGCGGCGAGATCGTCGACCGCAACGTGTACATGCAGGCGTTTCATGCGGGCTCCTTTCGGGATACGGATTTCTTGGAAGCGGAAGCGGGTTTCGGGACGCACGCCGTCGCCGACGTGCAGGGATTGCCGCCGCAGCAGTTATCGGTGAGATAGCCGAGCAGCGCGTTCATCGTCTCGAAGCGCGCTGTGTAGATCACGAAGCGGCCTTGCTGGCGCGACTCGGCGAGGCCGGCGTGGCTCAATTCCTTTAGGTGGAAGGACAGCGAGGACGGCGCGATGCCGGTGAGTTCGGCGACCCGCCCCGCCGGCAAGCCGGCCGGTCCGGCCTGGACGAGCGTGCGGAACACCCCCAGCCGGGAGGACTGGGCGAGCGCGGCAAGGGCAGTGACGGCGTCTTTTGTTTCCATATTTTTATGATAATCGAAATATAAAAACAAAAACAAGTCCCCCGTTCGAGCTGATTTCGGCAAGGGTTCTGCGGGCACAGCGATCAGGCGAAATCCAGTGGCGCGAAACGCCCGCCGAGAACGCTCGCCGCATCCAGGCCCCAGTGCCGCTGGATGACGGTGGTGTACAGGCTGCGGAAGTCGACGCCGTACTGCAGATTGCCGCCTTCCAGTTGCGCGAGATCCGGCGCCCTGCCGTAGAGCCCGCCGCGCACGCGCCCGCCCGTGGCGAGGTGGACGCTGGCGGTGCCGTGGTCGGTGCCGTTGCTGCCGTTCTCCGCCGGCCGCCGGCCGAACTCGGAATAGGTGAGAATCAGGCTGCGCGTCCACAGCCCCTTCTCATTCAGCGCGGCAGACAGCGCAGCGATGCCCCCGGCGAGTTCGCCGAGCAGGCGCGCATGCTGCAAGGGCTGGTTGACGTGGGTATCGAAGCTGCCGAGCGAGAGCTTGATCGCCGCCACCCCCGCCGGGCTCGCCGCGACGTGCGCCGCCGCACGCACCGCGTTGCCGAACGGCGTCTGCGGAAACGCCGTATCGAAGGCAGCGCCCGCCCCCAGTCCGCCCGCCGCCTGGCGGATGTCACTTTCCACCTTGAGGATGTGCGCCAGCGCCGCGTTGACCGAGGTCGCCGTCTCGTGCCCGGCCAGACGCGACTGGCGGCGGAATTGCTCGGTATCGGTCAGGGACACGGTTCGAGTCCCACCGCCTGCGAACGGCCCCAGGTCGCTGCTGCCGACCGCGACGCCGTCGGCAGCAAACCCCGCCGGCGGCGGCATCAGCCGGAACAGCCGCGCAAGCCAGCCGCTGTCCAGCGTTTCGTCGCTGGCCGAGGCGGTATCCCAGATTTCGATGGAACGGAAATGCGAGAGATTGGGCCGCGGGTAGCCCACCCCTTGTATCCATGCCAGTTGCCCCGCCTGCCACAGCGGCATCAGCGGCGTCAGCGCCGGATGCAGGCCGGCCTGCTCGGAGAGCGTAATGATCTGCTCGCGCGGAATCGCAATGCGGGGGCGCAAGGACGCGTAGTGCGCATCGGCGTACGGAATCAGGGTGTTGAGCCCGTCGTTACCGCCCTTCAGTTCGATCAGGATCAGCAGGTTTTGGTAGCTCGTATCGGCAGCGACCGCTGCGCGCGGCGTCAGGCCGTAGAGCGTCAGGGCCGACAGGGCCGTCAGGAATTCGCGTCGCTGCATCGTCTGCCTCCCGTCACTTGAGTTGAAACGCCGCGTCCTGCACCAGCGCCTGCAGGAACCCGCGGCGGTCGCGCGCGCCGAGATCGCCCGCCGGCGGCACGGCCAGCGTCAGACTGGCAAAGCGCGTTCGCGCGCCGGGTTCGTCGCGCCCCAGTCCGTCGAGCACGCCGGTATCGACGCTGAAGGTGCCCATGCCGCGCGCGAGGCGCGCATCGCGCCCCGCCGTGCCGGGCGGCTGCATGACCTCGTAGGATCCGGCTTCGTTCGCCCGGAACACACGCTCGGCCATCTGACGGCGCGCGAGCAGCGTGGTCGAACTGATCCACGCATCGCCCCCCGGCCAGCCTTTCACGTTGGGCGGCGCGAACAGGTCCTGCCCCAACTGGCGCGAGGCCAGCGCAAGCACGCGCGGATCGACGCCCGACACGTCGAGCGTCTCGACCAGCCCGAGCAGGAATTCCACCGGCGACTTCACCAGCACGCCGCGATGCGCCGGCGCCCAGAACGCCGGCGACAGCAGCAGGGCGCGCAGCCACGGGCGGATGGCGTAGTGCGATTGCCGCAGCACGGCGGCGATCCGCGACACCTCGGCCGGATCCGGATCGGGCGAGACGAATTCTCGCCACAGCTTGCGCGTGAGGAACTCGGCTGTCGCCGGCTGCGCAAGCAGGATGTCGAGCACGTCGTCGCCGTCGAAGGCGCCGCTCCTGCCGAGCACGGTCTTGTCGCCGCCGTCGTGCAGGAAACGGTAGAAACGGAAATTCCCGGTCTGGCGGTCGATGCTCCAGCCGGTGAAGGCGCGCGCTGCTTCCTTGACATCTTTCTCGCCATAATGCCCTTCGCCAAGGGTGAACAACTCCATCAGTTCGCGCGCGAAATTCTCGTTCGGGGCGGCGCGGCGGTTCTGCGCCGAATCCAGGTACAGCACCATCGCCGGATCGCGTGCGATGGCATGCAGCAGCGTGCCGAAATTGCCGAGCGCATTTTCCCGTAGCAGCCGGTTCTGGTCGACCAGCAGCTTCGGAAAACGGACCTTCTGCTGACTGGAGACGAAATGGTTGTGCCAGAACAGCGTCATCTTTTCGGTGAGCGGACTGTCGGTAGCGAGCATTTCGGCAAACCACCAGCTGCGCATCTCCAGCCCGAACCGGACCTGCTCGCGCTGGAATGCCTTGCGTTCCGCCTCGCTCAGCTCGCCACGCCGGCGCGGCGGTGGCGTGAATTCCTGCAAATCCGCCGGCAGGGGCGTCACCGCGTCGCGATGCGTGCCGTCCAGCAGCCGGTCGACGGCCTCGGCGCGCGAGAGCTGTGCGGTGACCGCGACCTGCTGCGGCGTCGCCGCCCATCCGGTGCGCAACAGCAGGTGCCGCGCCTCATCCTCGCCCATGCCGGCAAAAGCCAGCACGGGAAGGAAGACGACGAACCAGAGCAGTGTTCTCATGACAGGCTTGTGAGCACGTAGGCGAAAACCAGGCACAGTCCGGCGACGATCAGCACATCGCGCATGGCATTACGGCGTCGGCGTGACTGTGGTGCTGTGCGAATGCGTCTCGCCGTCGAAGCCGGTCGTGGTCACGCTGCGCGTGGCACTGCCGTCGGCGTGCGTCACGTCGACCGTGCGGCTCGCGGTCCGCCCTTCGCTGTTGGTCGCACTGCGCGAGCGGGCATAGCCATCGTCGGTACGAGTCAGGCTGCCCGAAGTGGTACCCGTCTTGCCGCTGCCGGTGGTGTAGCTGCCGGAACTGGTCCAGCCATTCTCCGTCGGCGTCACGGTCTTGTCGGTGGCGAGGCTTTTGCCGGTGGTTTCGTTGACGTGGGTGGTTTCCACCGACCGGCTGCCGTCGTCGTTCTTGGTGATGCTGCGGTCCATGCTCACGTCCTGGCCGCGGAAGTTGGTGCCTTCGCCGTGGACGACGGCACCGGTATCGGTTTTCTGGCCGGACTTGCTCCAGGTCGCGGTGTCGCCGTTGCCGCGCGTGACGCTGCGCTCCGACGACCAGGTGCCCGCTTCGCGGTTGTAGCTGCGGTCGAGCGAAGCCGAGCCGCTGCGTCCATTGGCGTTCTGCCAGGTGGTATCGCGCGAGAGGCTGCCGCGTTCGCGCACGGTGTTGCGCTGCCAGGTGCCGCTGCCGCCGTGGCTGTTCTGCCAGGTTCCGCTGCGCATGCGTTCGCGCGCGGCGGCGTCGCCGGCATGCAGGGTGGAAGCGAGGACGAGCGCGCCCGCGAGGGCGGCAAAAACGGGTTTCAGGTTCGACATGATCTTTCCTTTATCTGAGCGGGGCCCGCATGTCGGGCCGGTTGAAATTTTCGCGCCGCATTTCCTGAAGGCGGCGCAGGGCGTCGGCCAGTTCCTGTTCGCTGGCCTGCCCGTCGTGATTGGTATCGATGCGGTCGAAATGCCGCGCCAGCATGGGGCGCAGCCGCGCCATCTCGTCGCGGCTCAACAGGCCATCGCCGTTGCGGTCGGCCGCGGCGAAGCGCGCGCGGGCGCGTTCGCGGATCGCCTGCCGGCGCGCCTCGAAATCGCCGTCGGGGCGGCGCGCCCCGGCGTCGACGTCGCGGCGAAGCTGCCCCCAGTCGGGCGCAGCATCGGCTGGCGGTTCGGCGTAGGCCATGCCCGCACCAAGCCCCCCCATGCCGATCAGTAGCCAGACCAGTGCCGTGCGCATCATGCCGTATCGATTCCGGGTTGCGCTCAGCGGCGATCCGGGCTGGCACCGGATCCGCCGGCCGGGCCGGGGGGATTCTCCCAGTTGGTGCCGGGGCCGCCGATCGGGCCGGGCGGGTTGCCGTCGCGATCACGGTGGCGCTGCATGAATGCGCGGCAGCGCTCGGGGGCGGCTTGGCATTTTTCCTTGAAACGCTGCTTCGCTTCGGCGCATTTTTCCGGATTGGCCGCACAGCGCGCCTTCCAGTGGTGATCCGGGCTGGTGCCGGGACCACCAGCCGGGCCCGGGGGGTTTTCCCAGTTGGTACCGGGGCCGCCCACCGGGCCGGGCGGGTTGCCGTCGCGATCGTAGGCGAAAGTGGGCAGGCTGAGCGCGGCAGCCAGAATCAGTGTGGCAAAAGAAGCGGTGTGTTTCATGTTCGTCTCCCAAGGTTGAATGGCGGTGGACAGTTCGTCCACGCTTTGCATTCTCGACAGCCTATGTAAACCGCGCTTGTCCGGCCAGGGGAATAGTGTAAGGATTTGTGTCCATGCCGATGGCGGAAACATTCCGAAACAAATTCTCCGTCGCCCCCCCTTACGCTAGCGCCATGACGACGACCCCGACCAAAATCCTGCTGCTTGACGACGACCTGCGCCTGAGAGATTTATTGGAACGTTACCTGGGCGAACAGGGCATGACGGTGCGTGCCGTGGCCGATGGCCGCGCGCTCGACAGCGCGCTCGAACGCGACCGCTTCGACGTGCTGGTGCTCGACTGGATGCTGCCGGGCGAGGACGGGCTGTCCGTCTGCCGCCGCCTGCAAACCACGCATCCCGAACTGCCCATCGTGATGCTGACCGCCAAGGCCGACGAGATCGACCGCATCGTGGGCCTCGAGATGGGCGCCGACGACTATCTCCCCAAGCCCTTCAATCCGCGCGAACTGGTGGCGCGCATCAAGGCGGTGCTGCGCCGCCGCGTGGCGCTGCCGCCCGGCGCGCCTGCCGCCGACGACCAGGCCATCGCCTTCGGCGCGTGCACGCTCAGGCTCGGCGCACGCGAACTGTTCCGTCACGGCGAGAAGCAGCCGCTAACCGGCGGCGAGTTCGCGGTGCTGAAAGTGCTGGTCGAGCACCCGCGCCATCCACTCTCGCGGGAACGCTTGATGGCACTGGCGCGCGGCCGCGATCACGACGCCTACGACCGCAGCATTGACGTACAGATCTCGCGTCTGCGCAAGCTGATCGAGGCCGACCCCGCCGCGCCGCATCATATCCAGACCGTGCGCGGCTTCGGTTACGTGTTCATTCCCGACTGATGCTACACGCGCCGAACTCGCTGCTGTCGCGTACCGTCGCGCTGATCGGCATCCTGCTCGTCGTCAGCCTCGCCGCCTGGCTCACGCTCTTCACGCTTGCCGAGCAGGATCCGCGCGCGCGCCAGATCGCCACCCGCGCCGCCGCCGTCGTCAACCTCAC
>JAJZRT010000174.1 GCA_021802595.1 Pseudomonadota bacterium | reverse complement strand
CCCAACATGCTGCTCGCCGCGCCGTCGGACGAGAACGAGTGCCGCCGCCTGCTGACCACCGCCTTCCTGCACGATGGGCCGTCCGCGGTGCGTTACCCGCGCGGCAGCGGCAGCGGCGCCGCGCTCGAACCCGGCCTCGACCCGCTCGAAATCGGCAGGGGGGTATTGCGGCGGAAGGGCCGGAACGTTGCGCTGATCGCCTTCGGCAGCCTGGTCGTCCCGGCGCTCGCTGCTGCCGAGACGCTCGATGCCAGCGTGGCCGACATGCGTTTCGTGAAACCGCTTGACATCGACCTGCTGCGCGAACTGGCGCAAGGCCATCGTCTGCTGGTCACGCTGGAGGAAAACGCCATCGCGGGCGGGGCCGGCGCCGGGGTGGCCGAGGCCCTGGCCAAACTGGGCCTGGAGGCGCCCATCCTCCATCTGGGTCTGCCCGACACCTTCATCGAACATGGCGATCACGCGCGCATGCTGGCTGAATGCGGACTCGACGCGGCCGGCATCGAACAGGCCGTCCGCCAGCGGATAACCCCATTACCCGAGTAGTTTACTCAACTATTCCGGCAGTGTAGACTCAGTCTAAACTGCACATACAGATCAGGAGCCTGCCATGAACCAGATTTGCGATACCGCCGTTTGCATGCCGGACGTGCAAAGCTCGACCGACACGCGGCAAATCGCCATCAACAAGGTCGGCATCAAGAGCATCCGCCACCCGATCCGGGTCGCGGACAAGAACGATGGCGTCCAGCACACCATCGCCACCTTCAACATGTACGTGTTCCTGCCGCACAATTTCAAGGGAACCCACATGTCGCGCTTCATCGAGATCCTCAACACGCGCGAGCGCGAGATTTCGGTGGAAAACTTCGAGGGCATGCTGCGCCAGATGGTCGAGCGCCTGGAAGCCGAATCGGGATACATCGAAATGAGCTTCCCCTACTTCGTCAACAAGGCCGCGCCTGTCTCCGGCGTACAAAGCCTGCTCGACTATGAAGTCACCTTCATCGGCGAAATCGAGAAAGGGAAATACACCCACACCACCAAGGTGCTGGTGCCCGTGACCAGCCTGTGCCCTTGCTCGAAGAAGATTTCCGACTACGGCGCCCACAACCAGCGCTCGCACGTCACAGTTTCGGCGAAGACCAACGGCTTCCTCTGGATCGAGGATCTGGTGCGCAAGGTCGAGGACCAGGCCTCGTGCGAGCTCTTCGGCCTGCTGAAGCGGCCCGACGAGAAATACGTCACCGAGCGCGCCTACGACAACCCCAAGTTCGTCGAGGACATCGTGCGCGACGTCGCCGCCGCCATGAATGCCGAGCCGCTGATCGATGCGTATGTGGTGGAAGCGGAAAATTTCGAATCGATCCACAATCACTCCGCCTACGCACTGATCGAGCGCGACAAACGGGCCAAGACGTAACTGGCCCGTTTGCAACGCAGGTTAATGTGAGCGAGGCGAACGTCAAGCTCAGCGGCCGTGGCCCACAAAACGAAGCGACAGATCCCGCTGTCCCAAAGCAAACAAGGCCTGCATTGCAGGCCTTGTTTGCTTTGGGACAGCGGATCAGTATCGCTGGGTCAGCGTCATCGTCTGACCGTCGCGTTTCATTTCCATGCGGTTCAAAAAGCTCATCCCCAGCAACGGCACACCCAGGCCGGTTTCGACCACCATGCCGTCCACCTGGTTGACCGAGATCCCCCCCACCTTGACCGTATTGAACGTGACGCGCCAGGCGGGCACCACGCCTGCCGCCGTGCCAACGCCGACGGGCCGCCCGACCTTGTAGTCGAGTCCGATGCGCTTGGCTTCCGCCGCGCTGATGGCGATGTCGGTCGCCCCGGTATCGACCAGGAAAGTCATCGGGTACCCATTGAGCGCGCCGGCCGCCGCAAAATGACCGCGCACATCGGCGGTAAGCGAAACACTCGGACGCTCACCCGTCGCCGCGCCGCCCGCGAACGACTGCCCCATGCCCAAGGTCCGGCGCTTGCCGTCGACGTCGAAGCTGGCGCCGCCGGAATCCGCAGCCAACAGTTTCACCCCCTGGACCGTCTGCCCCACACTGAGGGTGCGCGGCTTGCTGCCGTCGATGCTGACAATCGCCTTGTCCTTGAACAGGCCCACCACCGAGACACTGGCCGCCCACGCGCTCGTGCACAAAAGCCCGCCTGCGGCTATCATCATTGCGATCGTTTTTTTCTTGAGAGGCATCATGCTTCCTGTTCTGGTTTTCCGACATTCCCCGACCGAAGGGCCGGGGTATTTCACCACGTTTCTGGATCGTCATGGCATTCCCTGGAAGCTGATCGCCATCGACGCCGGCGACGCCGTGCCCGAGAATCTTAACGGCGCTTCCGGCGTCTGCTTGATGGGCGGACCGATGAGCGTCAACGACGATCTGCCCTGGATCCCGCCCGTGCTGGAACTGATCCGCCAGGCCGTCGCATCGGACATCCCGGTGATCGGCCACTGTCTCGGCGGACAACTGATGTCCAAGGCACTCGGCGGCAGCGTCGGCCGCAATCCGGTGAAGGAAATCGGCTGGGGCGACGTTCGCATCACCGACGCCGACGCCGCGCGGCCCTGGCTGGGCGACGCCCAGGGCCCCCTGTTGGCATTCCACTGGCACGGCGAAACCTTCAGCCTGCCGCCAGGCGCCACGCGCATCCTCGACAGTGCCTTCTGCGCCAACCAGGCCTACGTATTGAACGACCGCCACATCGGCATGCAATGCCATGTCGAAATGACGCCCGAGCTCATCGCCAGCTGGTGCGACAACGGCGCCGCGGAAATCGCGGCCAGCGACAGCCCCGGGGTCCAGCCCCCCGAAGCGATCCAGGCGGATGTGGCCGCCCGCACCACCCGCCTGCACCAGCTGGCAGACAAAATTTATTCCCGCTGGATTCAAGGGCTTAGAAAATAATCGCGCGACCGCCCTGGAAAGACGCTGGACAGCCGTATCGCGCGGCGTAGGATAGGCATCGGAGTCACATCCAGTCCTAAAGCATCACTGAAGCGCTCTAAATAATTGTAATTGGAGGATTTATGCAAAACGTCGACTACGCCAACTTCGATTTCGGCGAACGCCTGAACGGTTTCATCCAGGAGGTGATGAATTTCGGCGGCGCGCCCCGTACCGAAGCCGACCTCACCGAAGGCCAGAAAGTCTTCGTCCGCGCGGTCAAGCGCGAAATGGTCAAATACGCCGACCCCAACCGCCACGGCTACCCGCACAACCTCCTGGAGCAGATGGAATCCTTCACCCGCACCATCGGCGACCTGCATAACTCCTATTTCGATTCGGGCATGCGCAAGGTCAGCGACTGTCTCTACAACCGCTGGAAAATGCTCTACGAAGAAACCAAAAAACTGGCCGCCGCCGGAGGCGATACCAAGCCTGCCTGGGTTGACGTGATCAAGACCGAGCAGACCGACATGCCCGCCTTCTTCGACGCATAAGCATATGATTCTGAATAAAAAAGCCCGGTCCATCCGGGCTTTTTTATTTTGCTGATTAATATCAAACCTGCTTATCCTCAAATAAAAATAAAGGATTATTCAGGGGTCACCCCCGGTGCTATTCTGCGCAGACTTTAATACCCCCATAAAGTCTGAGGAGACAGCATGTCCAAACTGGTACGCCCCCACGGCGGCGGAGAACTCAAGCCCCTGCTGCTGACGGGCGACGCACTCGCCGCCGAGAAGGCACGCGCCGCATCGCTTCCCAAGGTCAAGATGAGTTCGCGCGAAACCGGCGACCTGATCATGATGGGCATCGGCGGCTTCACGCCGCTCGACGGCTTCATGACCAAATCGGACTGGCAGGGCGTGTGCGACGGCTACAAGATGGCCAACGGCCTGTTCTGGCCCATTCCCGTCACCCTCTCGACCGACGACGAGGCCATCAAGGATGGCGACGAGATCGCGCTGGTCGATGGTGAATCCGGCGAGATCATGGGCACCATGAAGGTGACCGACAAGTACACCATCGACAAGGCCCACGAGTGCATGCAGGTCTACAAGACCACCGACCTCGAACACCCCGGCGTCAAGATGGTCATGGCCCAGGGCAAATACAACCTGGCCGGCCCGGTCAAGGTCTTGTCCACCGGCAGCTTCAAGGAAGAGTACGGCGACCAGTTCATGACCCCCGCCGAAACCCGCGCCGCCTTCGAGAAGATGGGCTGGAGCCGCGTGGCCGCCTTCCAGACCCGCAACCCCATGCATCGCTCGCACGAGTACCTGGCCAAGATCGCCATCGAGACCATGGACGGCGTGCTGGTCCACTCCCTGCTGGGCGCCCTGAAGCCGGGTGACATCCCGGCTGAAGTCCGTTCCGAAGCCATCAGCGTGCTGATCGACAACTACTTCGCCCCCAACACCGTGATCCAGGCCGGCTACCCGCTCGACATGCGCTACGCCGGCCCCCGTGAGGCCCTGCTGCATGCCCTGTTCCGCCAGAACTACGGCTGCTCCCACCTGATCGTCGGTCGCGACCACGCCGGCGTGGGCGACTACTACGGCCCCTTCGACGCGCAGAAGATCTTCGACGAGATCCCGAAAGGCTCGCTCGAAACCGTGAACATGAACATCGACTGGACCTTCTGGTGCAAGAAGTGCGGCGGCATGGCCTCGCAGCGCACCTGCCCGCACACCAAGGACGACCGCATCCTGCTGTCCGGCACCAAGGTCCGCTCGATGCTGTCCGAAGGCCAGGACCTGCCGGTCGAGTTCAGCCGTCCCGAAGTGGCCAAGGTGCTGCAGAAGTACTACGCGGGTCTGACGGCGGAACAGAACGTCAAGGTCGAGCTGAAAGGTCACTCGGCTGCGTGACTTTTCCCTTCGGCAGCCATGCCGGAGGGAGCAAGGGTTTTAGGACACGAGCCTACCGGAAGCGGACTCGCGATACGCCCCGGCCAAGGACGGGTTCAGTTCTAGACGGACCGCGACGTACGCGGATTGTTAGCTAACTTTAGGAGACTGTAATGCCAACCTATGTTCGTACCGACAAGTGCGACGGTTGCAAGGGTCAGGACAAGACCGCTTGCATGTACATCTGCCCGCACGACCTGATGAAGCTGGACAAGGACGGTTCGGAAACCGGCCACGCCATGCGCGCCTTCAACCAGGAGCCCGAGCAGTGCTGGGAGTGCTATTCCTGCGTGAAGATCTGCCCGCAGCAGGCGATCGAAGCCCGCCACTACGCCGACGTCGTGCCGCTGGGCGGCATGGTGCAGCCTCTGCGCGGTTCCGACTCCATCATGTGGACCATCAAGTTCCGCAACGGCACCCTGAAGCGCTTCAAGTTCCCGATCCGCACCACACCCGAAGGCTCGATCGATCCGTACGGCGGCAAGCCCATGCCCAAGCTGGCTGACATCAAGGCCGCTGGTTCCTTCACCAAGGACGTGATGGGTGGTTACCGCGCCGGCAACCCCGCTGAACTGATTCGCAAGTAATTTAGAGAGGTAAACGAAATGGCTGGAGAATTTGGTAATCCCACAGTAGTCCAGGAGGAAGTCGACGTCCTCCTGATCGGCGGCGGCATGGCTTGTTGCGGTGCCGGCTACGAAATCATGCGCTGGGCTGACGCCGCCAAGGCCGAGCTGGGCATGGACCTCAAGATCAAGCTGGTCGACAAGGCCGCGATGGACCGCTCCGGCGCTGTGGCGCAGGGCCTGTCCGCGATCAACACCTACATCGGCTCCGAGCAGGACCCCGCCGACTACGCCCGCATGGTCTCCAACGACCTGATGGGCATCACCCGCGACGACCTGGCTTACGACCTCGGCCGCAACGTCGACGATTCCGTGCACCTGTTCGAAGAATGGGGCCTGCCGATCTGGAAAACCGACGAAAACGGCGAGCGTCACGACGGTGCCCAGGGTCTGCCCGCATTGAAGGATGGCGGCAAGCCCGTGCGTTCCGGCAAATGGCAGATCATGATCAACGGTGAATCCTACAAGTGGATCGTCGCTGAAGCCACCAAAAAAGCCCTCGGCATGGACCGCATCGAAGAGCGCATCTTCATCGTCAAGCTGGTCAACGACAAGAACGACCCCAACCGCATCGCCGGTGCCGTCGGCTTCTCGACCCGCGAAAACAAGGTTGTCGTCTACAAGGCCAAGGCCATCCTGCTGGCCGCTGGCGGCTGCGTGAACATCTTCCGTCCGCGTTCGGTCGGTGAAGGTACCGGCCGTGCCTGGTACCCGGTGTGGAACGCCGGCTCGACCTATGCGATGGCTGCCGAAGCCGGCGCCGAGCTGACCATGATGGAAAACCGTTTCGTGCCCGCCCGCTTCAAGGACGGCTACGGCCCGGTCGGCGCCTGGTTCCTGCTGTTCAAAGCACAGGCTGTCAACGCCTACGGCGAAGTCTACATGCAGAAGAACAAGGAACTGCTGAATGACTACCCCCCCTACGGACAGGCAGCCGTCCCCGCATCGTGTCTGCGTAACCACCTGATGCTGAAGGAAATGCAGGAAGGCCGCGGCCCCATCTACATGGACACCGTGACCGCTTTGGCAAAACTGCGTGAAACGCTGACCCCGCGCGAAGTGAAGCACCTCGAAGCCGAAGCCTGGGAAGACTTCCTCGACATGTGCGTCGGCCAGTGCGGCATCTGGGTGGGCGAGAACATCGAGCCGGAAAAGAAAAACTCCGAACTGATGCCGACCGAGCCCTACCTGCTGGGCAGCCACTCCGGTTGCTGCGGTATCTGGGTGTCGGGCCCGACCGACGTGGGCGCGCCGACCGACGAAGCGCACGCTGACGCAGGCAAGATTCCGGCTCACCTGCCCAAGGGCTGGAGCTGGGGCTACCGCTCGATGACCACGGTCAAGGGCCTGTTCACCGCCGGTGACGGCGTGGGCGCGTCCGGCCACAAGTTCTCCTCCGGCTCCCACGCCGAAGGCCGCATGTGCGCCAAGTCGATGGTGCAGTATTGCATCGACAACAAGGACTGGAAACCCGAGCTGGATACGCCTGTCGAGCAGCTGGTCGAAGAGATCTACAAGCCGGTGCGTACCTACCTGGAGTTCAAGGACTACACCACCGCGATCGACGTCAACCCCAACTACATCACCCCCAAGATGCTGCAGTTCCGTCTGCAGAAGATCATGGACGAGTATGTTGCCGGTGTCGCGACCTACTACAAGACCAACGCCAACATGCTGGCCGTGGCGGAAGACAAGCTCGGCATGCTGAAGGAAGACGCCGAGAAGATGCGTGCGAAGGATCTGCACGAACTGCTGCGCGCCTGGGAAAACTACCACCGCATCCTGACGGCGGAAGCCCACATGAAGCACATCCAGTTCCGTGAAGAAAGCCGTTACCCCGGCTTCTACTACCGCATGGACAAGAACTTTGTCGATGAGGAAAACTGGCACAGATCGGA
>JAJZRT010000173.1 GCA_021802595.1 Pseudomonadota bacterium | reverse complement strand
CGCACCCCGCCGAAAGAGGCCGAGGACATCAAGGTGCAATACGGCTGCGCGCTGCGCCAGCTGGCCGACGCACGCGACATGATCGAGGTGCCGGGGATCGGCGACCGACCGCCGCGCACGCTTTCCAGGCAGACGCTGGCCGAATTCATCGAGCCGCGCATGGAAGAGCTGTATTCGCTGGTGCAGGCGGAATTGCGTCGCAGCGGCTTCGAGGAGCTGCTGTCGTCCGGCATCGTCATCACCGGCGGCTCGGCGGCCATGCAGGGCATGGTCGAACTCGGCGAGGAGGTCTTCCACATGCCGGTGCGGCTGGGCTGGCCGCGCTACGAAGGCGGACTGGCCGAGGTGATGCACAACCCGCGCTACGCCACCTGCATTGGCCTCTTGATGGCCGGGCTGGAGGCGCGCGGACGCGATGCGCCGAAGCTGTCCAGCGGCAACTTCAAGGACATTTTTGAACGCATGAAAAGCTGGTTCAAGGGGAATTTCTGATGCCGCTGCGTGCGGCGTCGAAACGGAATTTGGTGGTTGTGCAGGATGCTTTCGAGGCATCGAGGCAGACACGCCAATGGATTTTGAGTGTGGTTTTGTTTAGGGCAAAAAGAGGAGAGCAACATGTTTGAACTGATGGATGTAGATACCCAGGACGCAGTGATCAAGGTGATCGGCGTGGGCGGCTGCGGTGGCAATGCGGTCGATCACATGATCGCCTCGGGCTTGAATGGCGTGGAATTCATCGCCATCAACACCGACGCGCAGGCGCTGAAGCGCAACCAGGCCAAGGTCCAGCTGCAGCTGGGCAATGGCGTGACCAAGGGCCTGGGTGCCGGCGCCAATCCGGAGGTCGGCCGCGAAGCCGCGCTGGAGGACCGCGAGCGCATCGCCGAGCTGATCGATGGCGCGGACATGCTGTTCATCACCGCCGGCATGGGCGGCGGCACCGGCACCGGCGCTGCCCCGGTGGTGGCCGAAGTCGCCAAGGAACTCGGCATCCTGACCGTGGCGGTGGTCACCAAGCCCTTCATGTTCGAAGGCAAGCGCGTGCGTGCCGCCAACGCCGGCATCGAGGCGCTGGCGCGCCACGTCGATTCGCTGATCATCATCCCCAACGAGAAGCTGATGCAGGTGCTGGGCGACGATGTCTCCATGCTCGACGCCTTCAAGGCCGCCAACAACGTACTGCATGGCGCTGTCGGCGGCATCGCCGAGGTCATCAACTGCCCGGGTCTGGTCAACGTCGACTTCGCCGACGTGCGCACCGTGATGAGCGAAATGGGCATGGCCATGATGGGCTCGGCGCAGGCCAGCGGCGAGAACCGAGCGCGCATCGCCGCCGAACAGGCCGTCGCCAGCCCGCTGCTGGAAGACGTCAACCTTGCCGGCGCGCGCGGCGTGCTGGTCAACATCACCGCCTCGTCGACCGTCAAGATGAAGGAAATCCATGAGGTGATGAACACCATCAAGGGATTCACCGCGGAAGAGGCCACCGTCATCGTCGGCCAGGTGCTCGACGACACCATGGAAGACGCCCTGCGCGTCACCATGGTCGCCACCGGCCTCGGCAACCCGGTCGCACGTCAGAACCAGAAGCCGATGCAGATCATCCGTACCGGCACTGACGATGCGCCGATGATGGTGAGCGGCCACAGCGAGGAACTGCCTAGCGTGATGACCAGCCGTCGCAGCCGCACCATTCAGGCGATGACCGATTCCGGCATCGACACCCTGGACATCCCGGCCTTCCTGCGCCGCCAGGCGGACTGAGCGCGGTTGCCGTCGCGTGCGGTGCCACATGGGCGGGAGTCCATGCGGATCGGCGTCCCTCGGGAGGGCTTGCGGCTGGCGCACCACGGGGGCGGGTGAACCGTCTGCATGGGCCGGGGTCATACCCGGGCACCCAGCAAACGGCGCCCGTTCCACGCGACCGGTTAAAATAACGCAATGATCAAGCAACGCACTCTCAAGACACCGGTCAAGGCGACCGGCGTCGGCCTGCATTCCGGCGTCAAGGTCGAGATGACCCTGCGCCCGGCGGGCCCCGACGCCGGCATCGTGTTCCGGCGCATGGATCTCGATCCGCCGGCCGAACTCAGGGCCGATCCCTATCTCGTCACCGATACCCGGCTGTGCTCGATGCTCGAGTCCGGTCCGGCCAAGGTGTCCACCGTCGAGCACCTGATGTCGGCGCTTGCCGGCCTCGGCATCGACAACCTGCTGGTGGATCTCACCGGCCCCGAAATTCCCATCATGGATGGTTCCTCAGCACCGTTCGTGTTCCTGCTGCAGTCCGCCGGCATCGTCGAGCAGGATGCGGCGAAGCGCTATGTGCGCATCAAGCAGCCGATCGAGGTGCGCGACGGCGACAAGTGGGCGCGCTTCGTCCCCCACAACGGCTTCAGGGTCGAATTCACCATCGACTTCCAGCATCCGGTGTTCGAAAAGAGCGGCAAGACCGTCAGCATCGACTTCGCCGACACCGCCTATACGAAAGAGGTCGCGCGCGCCCGGACTTTCGGCTTCATGCACGAGGTGGAGGCTCTGCGCAACAGCGGTCTCGCCCTGGGTGGCTCGCTCGACAACGCCATCGTCATGGACGAATACCGCGTGCTCAATCAGGACGGCCTGCGCTACGACGACGAATTCGTCAAGCACAAGGTGCTTGACGCCATTGGCGACCTGTACCTGCTGGGCCACCCCGTCATCGGCGCCTTCGAGGCCTACAAGTCCGGCCACGCCCTCAACAACGCCCTGCTGCGCGAACTGCTGCAGCATCAGGAATCGTGGGAGTTCGTCAGCTTCCAGCGTGACGAGGATGTCCCCCCTGCCTTCCTGCGCCTGCATCCCCTCGCTGCATGATCGTCGTCCGCCTGCTGATCGTCGCCCTGCTCATTGCGGTGGCGGCGCTCGGGCTGGCGTGGCTGCTCACTGGCGAGCGCAAATATCTCGGCTATATCGGCCGCGTGCTGCGCTTCGCGGTTGTTTTCGGCTTCGTCGCCGTGTTGCTGTTTGTGGTGGAGCGGGTGGTGCTGCGCTGAACAATGTCCTGTCCAAGGGCTAGGCGGGCCGGACTGCCGGGATGATGCGTGTGCGCAACGGTACGCGGTGGTTTAATTGATGCCCTGAGAGTCCGCGAACAGGCGTTGCAGCGCATCGGCGGGTTGCGGCCGGCTGAACAGGTAACCCTGGTATTCGTCGCAGGCGTGCTCGCGCAGGTAAGCCAGCTGGGCCTCGGTTTCCACGCCTTCGGCTACCACCCGTATTCCCAGGTAATGCGCCATGGCGATGATGGCCGTGACCATGGCATCGTCGCTCGCATCGGTGGAAATGTCATGAATGAATGACTGGTCGATCTTGAGTTTGTCGATGGGGAGGCGCTTGAGATAGCTGAGGCTCGAGTAGCCGGTGCCGAAGTCGTCGAGCGACAGTTCGATGCCGAGCGCTTTCAGTTCATTCAACGTGCCGATGGTGATCTCCGGGTTTTCCATGATCGCGCTTTCAGTGATTTCCAGCCCCAGGCAGCGGGGGTCGACCCCGGCGTCTTCGATGATGACGGAGAAGGTCTGCGCCAGGTTTTTCTGGCGGAACTGCAGATGCGAAAGATTGACCACCATGCGCGGCAGCGCAATGCCCTGCGCCTGCCATTGCCTGAGCTGACGGCAGGCCTGCCGGAGCACCCATTCGCCGAGGGAGACGATGAGCCCGGACGCTTCCGCGACGGGAATGAATTTCGCGGGCGGGACATTCCCCAGTTCGGCGTCGTTCCAGCGCACCAGCGCCTCGGTTGCGACGATGCGCGTATCGGCCAGACTCACCAGCGGCTGATAATGGAGTTGCAGCGCGCCATCGGCAACCGCCTGCCGTAGCCTGGATTCCAGCAGCAGCCGTTCGGCTGCGCTCGCATTCATTTCATGGGCAAAGAACTGGAAGAGATTGCGCCCGGATTCCTTGGCGCAATACATCGCCGTGTCGCTGTTCTTGAGCAGCGTTTCCACGTCCTTTCCATCCTCGGGATAGAGGGCGATGCCAATGCTGGCGCCGGTATTCAAGGTCCGTTCGCCGATGACAATGGGGGCCGCCAGGGCATTCAGGATCTTGCGTGCCACCACGGCGGTGTCCTGGGGGCTGTGCGTGCTGCCCAGCAGCACGATGAATTCGTCGCCTCCCTGGCGACTTACCGTATCTTCATCGCGCAGACACGCGACGATCCGCTCGGCGACCATTTGCAGCAACTGGTCGCCGATGTTGTGGCCGAGGGAATCGTTGATGGTCTTGAACTTGTCGAGGTCGAGGAACATGACCGCAAAACTCGAGGCGGAGCGCTGCGCCCGCGCGATGGCCTGCTGGATGCGGTCCTGTACCAGATTGCGGTTGGGCAGGCCGGTCAGCGCATCATGATTGACCATGTGCAGGATTTTCGCTTCCGTGGCCTTGCGCTGGGTGATGTCGCGCATGACACAGATCAGGCGTTGACGCCCCGCCTGGCTGAACTCTGACACGCGCAAATCCATCGGGAAGACATCGCGGTTCCTGCGCAGTCCCATCACTTCGAGTTCCACGCCGATCATGGGCGTTTCGCCCGTGCGCATGTAATGCTGGACGTCGGCAATGTATTGGCTGCGATGCGGCTCGGGCATCAGCATGGACACGTTCTGGCCGACCGCCTCGTCATGGCGCAAACCGAACAGGCGCTCCGCACCGGGATTGAACAGTTCGATCACTCCGCTTTCTGACGTGGTGACGATGCCTTCGTCGACGTTGTCCAGCACGGCATGGATCCGGCTTTCGCTGTCGCTCAGCCGGCTGCTGGTCTCGCGTGCCTGCTGTTCAGAGCGAACCAGCCGGGTGACCAGCGGAGCGAGCAGCCAGCGCAACAGCAGGACCGCCGCCGCCAGCATGGCGACCAGAAACGGCAGCAGGTGGCGCGCCTGGGACCAGACCGGCGCATACAGTTCCGCGCTGTCCATTTTCAGCACCATGCCCAGTCCGAACGGCTGGATCGGGCTGTAGGCCGCCACCACCTTCTGGTGCCGGTAGTCATGCGTGACGATGAAGCCGGTTTGCCCCTGCAGGGCATAGCTCATGGGCAAGGCCTTGCCGTGCTGGCGCTGCGCCAGGCGGCGGATTACTTCCTTCGGGCTGAGACTGGTGGGGAAGCACTGCATGTCGGTGCCCAGGGGGGCGCACAGGGCCAGATCACTGGTCCTGCCCAGGCTGGAGTCCTGGAACAGGCTGCCTATCGCGGGCAAGGGGGCTTCCGCAATCACCTTGCCGATGCTGTGTCCGTCGCTCTCGATATCCACGTCCGTACGTAACAGGAAACGGCCCTTCCACAGGATGTGTGTGCGTCCCGCAGGGTCGAGCGGGATGGCGAGGTCGGGCTGCTGCGCAAAGGCTCCCGCGCGGGCCAGTTCATGTCCGCCTTTGCCGTATAGCGCAATGGCCGACAGTCCGCTGGTGAGGAAGGATCTGGCACCCCGTTCGAGCATGCGCAACGCTTCGTCTCTACTCCCTGGCACAGAGGCCTGCTTTATCTCGTCGATCAGAAACGGGCGGGTGGCAACGGTTACCGTTGCCGCGCGGCGCTGGCGAATCTCGGCTTCGACAGTTTTGATCTTGTTCTGCAGCGACGACAACAGGTTCTGGCGCAGCAGGCTCTCGGCATGGCGTTCCATCATGAGAAAAACGATGGACCCGGAAAAGAGCGTGGCCAGCACCAGGATCAGGCCTGCAACGAAAACGATTCGCGGCTGGTTGTGTGTGTTTTGTCGCATATTCGTTCGAATGGCTCGGCAGTCCGGCGTAGGCATGGGTCATGCGAGCTTGCCGGCTACCCGTTTGACTGGATGGCCGGGGCAGCGTGCGGGATTCTTCCAAACGGACTGTGCGGGTCTCGTGCGTTTGAACTGCCCGAGCTGACACGGAAGATCCCATCCCTCCTCATGCCCTTACGGTATCAGCCGTCAAATCCTTGAGCGGGCCGTTCAGCGGTCGCTGCACAGGCCGCATGCACCGGATGCCGGCAGCCCATGCCGTTTGAAAGGCCTTAACGCTCCGGAAAAGCACGCTGGCGCGATGAGTGTCGTTCACCCGCATCCATTGAACCCGGATGCGGGTGGGATTCCACGCATGACGCGCAACGCACCTGGGTGGGTGAGCAGGCGCATGCACCGCCCAGTCTGGCGCTGACGAACGGGCAGGGCGGAGGGTTCGTCAGCCCTTGCGATGGTGGCGTAGCAGCTTGTCCAGCGCGTCCTTCAGCGGACCGTTCTCGATTTCCGCGTTGAGATGAGCCAGACCTTCCAGCGCGGCGGGGGGCAAGCCGGTTTTCTCGACGGGGTGGACATAGCGCGCCAGCAGGTCGGGGTTGACGCTGACGCGTACGGCCGTCACTGCGATCTCGCGCTTGCCGAGGCTGGCCATCAGCGCATCGGTCTGGTGGCGCAGGCGGCTGGCGACCGCGCCGCTGTCGCAGGCGAGGCTCAATACGCCGTTTTCCAGCTGCATCACGCGGACATGCCCGGCCAGCGCCACGGGCAGGGAACGATCGAGCGCCGCCTGGGTCTTCAACAGGGCGCGGGCGTGCACTGCCAGCCCGTTCGGCAACTGGCTGGCGAGCAGATCGGCCAGGCTTGCGGCGCTCATGCGGGTGACACAGGGTCACGGGAAGCGTGCGCCGCTGTCTTGGTGGCGTCACAGGAAGCCTGCGACGCTATGTTAAGATTCAAAGGTTTACCGCGTCCTGCGGGCATTTCGGATTCCTCATGCTGCAATCCCTCTTCAAGAAAGTCTTCGGCAGCCGCAACGACCGGCTGGTCAAACAATACCTGCAAAAGGTGAAAGCGATCAATGCGCTGGAGCCGGCGATGGAGAAATTGTCCGATACCGAGCTGGCCGGCAAGACCGCCGGGTTCAGATCGCGGCTCGAAAACGGCGAATCGCTCGACGCGCTGCTGCCGGAAGCCTTCGCCGTGGTGCGCGAAGCGTCGAAGCGGGTGCTCGGCATGCGCCACTTCGACGTCCAGATGGTGGGCGGCATGGTGCTGCACGACGGCAAGATCGCCGAGATGCGCACCGGCGAGGGCAAGACGCTGATGGCGACGCTGCCGGCCTATTTGAACGCGCTGGCGGGCAAGGGCGTGCACGTGGTGACGGTGAACGACTACCTGGCCAGCCGCGACGCGGAATCGATGGGGCGGCTGTACGGCTTTCTCGGCCTGACCACCGGCGTCAACCTGTCGCAGATGCCGCACGATGAAAAGCAGGCCGCGTACGCCGCCGACATCACCTACGGCACCAACAACGAATACGGTTTCGACTACCTGCGCGACAACATGGTCTACCAGATGGAGGAGAAGGTGCAGCGTCCGCTGGCCTTCGGCATCATCGACGAGGTCGACTCGATCCTGATCGACGAGGCGCGCACGCCGCTGATCATTT
>JAJZRT010000172.1 GCA_021802595.1 Pseudomonadota bacterium | reverse complement strand
GCCTCGAAGATCGTTCCTGCCGTGGCGGTGGTCTGATGCCGGCAGCGGTGGCATTGCCAGTACTGCCGGCTCTCCCGGACAAAGGTGCTGTGCCGCTCATCCCCGCAACACGGACAGCGAAACCCCTTCGGCCAGCGCGAGGCGACCAGTGCGGCGTGGCACTTCTTCTGCGTCCCATACTTGTCCAGAAACTCCGCCATCGACGGACCCTTTTGAAACTGCACATGATTGATTGCCATCGCCCAACAGTGCCCGGTGCGTGGCAGTAACCTGCGATGACAGTGCTTTTGGAGTCAGAATGCTCGCGACAGCTTTGCGCACCAGTTCCCGTCCCGCGCTGCCCGGTGCGAGGCGTCCCTCCAGCAGCCCAATGGCTGTATCGTACTGTCGTGCCTTCAACGCGGCTTTTTCGAGTCGATCAGGCGCCATTCCTACTGCTTGATAGATGCTATCAACCAACCATTCGAATCCCCTCATGCCCGCCGGATAGGAAATACCCGCGCCGCAGAAGAACACAACTCGCCCCTCTTCGTGCACTTGGAGCAAGCGCTCGGGGATGTCGGGGCCGCCTTTAACGAATTGCATCGCTCAATGCTCAGCAAACACTCGTTGGCGTGCCGGCAACGCTGGAATCAGCGACAAACCGGCACTCGACTCTGGTTCTCACGTCTTCCGTTTCGCATAACAAAAACCCGACGAACTGATGGGGTTGAAGTTCTGTCATATTGTGATTGTTCCTTGTATTAGCGCCTGATCATCCTGCGTGTATCCAATTCTCCGACGACGCTCTACATGGTTGGTTGGCTATTGGCGGATGGTGATCTTATCAGAACAACGACCGCAAATAAATTGCATTATTGCCTATTTAGTGCATAATTAGAAAATATTTTGTCAATTCAAGGTGAATACGATGTTGGTCGAGTTCCGCATCAAGAACTTTCGCAGCTTGCGTGATGAGCAGGTGCTTAGCCTTGTTGCGTCCAAGGACAAGACCCTGCAGGACACTCACACGCTCGCCACCAGCCTCAAGGCTGCGCCCAATCTGCTGAGGAGTGCCGTCCTCTACGGCGCTAACGCCAGCGGCAAGTCCAATCTCATCAAAGGGCTTCAGTACATGCGCGGTGTGGTGATGGAATCGGCCACTGTCATTCAGCCCGGCCAGATCTATGCTGTGCAGCCTTTCCGGCTCGATGCCGAGTCTGCCAGCCAACCGACCGAATTCGAAGTCACCTTCATCCTGGACGGAGTGCGATATCAATATGGCTTTGCCATGACCCCGCAACGCATCGTGCGCGAGCACATGCTGGTCTATAAGGCCTTCAAGCCACAGCGATGGTTCGAACGTGTTTTTGATGCCAAGACCGGCAAGGACGTGTACGACTTCGGCCCCGGCCTCAAGGGCCCCAAAAACCTCTGGGAAAGCGCCACCCGGCCGAATGCCCTATTCATGTCGATGGCGGTGCAGCTCAACAGCGAGGCGCTGCGCCCCGTGTTCGACTGGTTTGCCAATGGCCTGGTGATCTTCAACGAGCAGGCTCAGCTCAGCCCGCAGGTGTCGATCCAGATGCTCAAGCAAGCCGAAGGCCGCAAGCAGATTTGCGACTTCCTTACCGCTGCCGACATCAGCATTGCCGACATTGAGGTCGTCACGCGCAAGGTGCCGGGGCAAGCAGTCCATTTCGACCTGGTGGCCGGCAAGACAGAGGTGCGTGCCGAAGAAATGGAAGAGCACCAGTTGCGCTTCTCCCACATCACAGAACAAGGCCGGGCCGTGTTCGACCTGATGGACGAATCCAACGGCACACGCAACCTGTTGTTTCTCACCGGGCCGGTGCTGGACATCCTGAAGAAGGGGCTGACACTGGTCATCGATGAACTCGACACCAGTCTGCACACCCTGCTGGTACGCGAACTGGTGCGGCTGTTCCACCGGCCCGAGGCCAATACTGGCGGCGCGCAGCTGATCTTCACCACTCACGACACCTCGCTGCTCGACGCCCCGGATCTGTTTCGCCGCGACCAGGTCTGGTTTGTTGAGAAAGATCAGGAGCAGGCGTCCACGTTGGTGGCCCTGTCCGAATTCAGCCCGCGCAAGAATGAAGCCCTGGAGCGTGGTTACCTGATCGGCCGCTACGGAGGCGTGCCTTTCCTCCACTCGGACCTAGGGGTGAGGCACTGATGGCGCGTGACAACTCCCCTTGGGAGCGCCAGCGCAAGCAGCTTGAGCGCAAGCTGAATCGGCGCGCCAGTTATGACCGCATCCTGATCGTTTCCGAAGGCAGCAAGACGGAGCCCAACTACTTCAGGGAAATCCGCGCCGCCAATCGGCTACACACTGCCAACGTCGCGGTCCAGCCCAGCGAGATGGGGACGTCATCGATCCAGGTGGTCAAATATGCCAAAGAACTGTTCGACCGCGACGACCATGCCAGCTACTTCGACGCGCTGACTCTCGCCGCGTCGCTTGATGGCAAGCTCAGGAACGACAACAAGCAGCCCGTCATCTTCAAGGCCATCGCGTCGGTGCCGAGCTTCGATCTGTGGCTGCTGCTGCACTACGAGGACATTCAGGCACCACTGCATCGAGATGAAGTGATACAGCGTCTGAAGCAGTATTTTCCAGGCTATGAAAAGGGTGTGGCAGGCACGTTCGCCACAACGCGGCAACACCTGGACATTGCTACGCTGCGCGCAGGGCGGCTGGCAACCAGGGCCACCGCCTATGACGATCCAGAGCCGTTTACTGCCATCGCCGAGTTGGTGTTATTGCTGACCAATTTGCGCAGCAGTCAACCACAATGACGATATGGCAAACGATTTCAAAACAGGGCTCTTGGTCGAGATAGAAAAGCGGTTCGGAAAGATTTCCAGACTGCCAGGTAGCCAATCGCTCATTGAGCTGAAGAATGGCATCCGTGTTTACTTGCGCTACTCGAAGTTGCATGGGAAGGGTGTGGCTTTCTTTTTCAACAGCGGCGTGCCGGTGAAGCCGATGAACACCGCGCTGGGCATCATCGCCTTCATCACCCGGTGCAGCCTGCCGCTCTGGCTGCGGTGGCATTCGTCCACGAACACGAACACCTCGCCTATCGTCTGGCTGGGCTGGGCCTCCAGCTCCTTGACGAAGGCATCGAAGTCGTCCACGTCCTTGCGACCGAACTTGTGCACCAGCGAACACAGCAGACGCGGCTTGGCCTGACCGAGTTGCCGCATAAGATCGCGGCCGCTACGGGTGCGCCGGATGGCCTCGCCCGCCTCGGTGAAGACGCGCTCGATCTGCTTATCCAGCTCGTCGCGGTCGGTAATGATGACGACGCGGGCGTTGGGGTTATTCTCCAGAATCCACTTGGCCAACAACACCATCACGATGCTCTTGCCGCTGCCCTGGGTGTGCCAGATGATGCCGCCCTTCTTCCGGCCCACATGTTCCTGCGCCGCCTTGATGCCGAAATACTGGTGCACCCGCGGCAGCTTCTTCACGCCGCCGTCGAACAGCACGAAGTCGTGCACCAGCTCGATCAGCCGGCGCTTGTCGCACAGCTTGAGCAGATATTTGTCGAGCTTGAAGTGGCTGTTGTCCGCCTCGTCTTCCTTCCATTTGAGGAAATACTTCTCCGGCGTGCCGATGGTGCCGTATTGCAGCCCCTCCGAATCGTTCCCGGCGAACACCATCTGCACGGTGGCGAAGAACCGCTCGTTGAATTCGGGTTGCTGGTTGGAGAGCAGTTGCCGGATACCGTCGCCGATGGAGACGCGGCTGTTCTTCAGCTCCAACATGCCGATGGCGATGCCGTTCACGTACAGCACCAGGTCCGGCCGCCGCTCGTGGTTGCCCTTGAGCGTCACCTCCTCGGCGATGGCGAAATCGTTTTCCTCCGGCGCATCCCAATCGATCAGGCGCACGGTCTCCGTGACCTTGCCCGCCTCGATCTTCGCCGGCACGCCATAGCGCAGCAGGTTATAGACGGCCTGGTTGTTGCCGTAGAGCGTGCGGTTGTGGTTGTCCGCCTCGGTGCGCAGCTTGTGCAGGGCCACGCCGATTTGCGCCGGGGAATAGCCGCTTTTTGCCAGCCACTCCGTGAGCAGTCCTTCCTCGATATTGCTGTTCGCGCGATCCGACCAGTCGCCGAGGTAACGGTAGCCCAACTCGTCGCGGAATAGGGCGATGACGCGGTTTTGCGTGGCGCGTTCAGGCTGGCCGATGGCGTCCATATTTATCGCTTCATCGCTCGTTTGAACATCCTCTCCACCGCGGACGTCATATTGATCGGCAGCAAGGTCGTGGCCGGATACGCCTGATGGAACACCCGGAACACCTCATCGGCAAACGCTTGGCCGATCTCCTCCACGCCGGCGAAATCCAGCACGACTGTTTGAAATCGTTCAAAGCGCATGGTCAGGCGCTTGGCCTGCGAGCGCGAAACCAGTTTCTCCCCTTCATGCTGCGCCAGCCGGACTGGCACGATGGTTTTGGCAAACGTGTATTCCTCCGGCACGGCAAACTGATCGAACACCGCCTGCAAAGTGCGCGCGCTATCGTTGGCCAAGCGCATCAACACCAGCGTGCCGGGCGCATCGGCGGCACGCTCCAGCAATACATCCGCGCCCCACTCGTCGTGCATGAAATGCAGCGTGCCGGATCGGATGTCGAAGGCATCCATCACCTTGGACGAGAAAAAAATCCCCTCGCCCGTATGATGCGCCGGATCGGTGGTCAGCTTGCCCTTGGCCAGTTCCAGGATCGCCTCGCGCGGATCGTAAAGGCCAAGTGCGCGCTGAATCTTGAGAAAGATGCCCTCGCCCTCATCCGCAACGTACACCGTGGTATTCAGCGCGTCGCGCAGCAATTCCACTTCCACCCGCGCCGAACCGGAATGGTCGATGGCATTGTTTACCATTTCCGTAACCGCGTAATGCCAGATATCGCGCACGTTGGGCGGCAAATCGGCCACCTGCGGCCCGACCAATTCGCGCCACACCCGATCCTCGCTCAACCCGGCGCATTCGTAAGACTGCCGCACCTTGGCCAGCACCGCCAAGCGGTAGCGCACGCCGCGCCCCACGCCGGAAGAAATGACGACCCCCTCCCGCTTCAGCTTCGCCAGCCAGGCGCTGGCCGACTGGCGCGACACCCCGTGCAGCCCGGCCAGCCGGGCGGCGACGTTGCCCCCGTCCTGGGCGATGGCGTCGAGAATGGAACGGCGCAGATCGGCGCTCATGGCAACAAACGTAAAGAGAAAACGCCTTAATTGTAAAGCTGAAATGCGCTAAACGTAAAGCACGGTTCGGCGTTGTTTTAGATTCCAGGCAAAAACAAAAATAACGCCAAGCGCTAATTTACCCGGGAACGCGGGCTTCCAGCCCGCTGCGGCCAGGATGGCCGCGCTCCCTGTGCACCAGCCGAATCCTCCCGGTGAGCAGTTCCTGCATCATGCCCTGCTTGAGGTTGCGGGCTTTGGCCAACTTCGCCTCTACCGCTGCGATCTCGGCGTTCATGTCGGAGAGGATGGCGGCAATGGCGGTTTGTTCTGCGAGTCGTGGCACTTTGCATTCGAGTGCCAACAACTTTGAAACAGATAGCCCCGGCTGCGCAGACGACTCCGAATATTGATTCAGATTCATCCTCGCTAGAACACGTGATAGCCAATGAATGTCGGTTTCTTTCTGCGGAGTGACAACGATCGCATGCTCAGATGCAAAAAATTGCCCATCAACAATCAAGACGTTTCCACACAGCGCGCCCTGCCGACCGATGAGAGCGTAACTTCCGTCGTGCGTGTATCGCTTCGAGAAGCCGCGCAGCCCGTTACCGCCATAGCAAGGATATTCTGAGAATTCGTTAATGTCCGCGCTCGTGATTCCCTTGCCACTTTTCATGTAACAAACATCATGCAACCGCTTCACCTCCCACTCCCCGCTGAAGCCCGGCAGACGCTTCTTGCCGGTGAGCAGTTGCTGCATGGCGCCTTGTTTGAGCTGGCGCTTTTTGGCGAGGAGTTGTTCCAGGGATTCGATGAGGGCATCCGCATCGCTCAACGCCTCGGCGATGGCTTCTTGTTCGGCTTTGGCGGGTGGGAGCGCGACAGGGATTCGGAAGCAAGTTTGCTTGTTCAGTTTCGGCTGCGCCGTTCCTGAGTTGTATTGCTCGTAGTTCAGCGATTCGAGATAGTCAGTCAGGAACCCTATACTCACTTCCGCATGTGGCTTCAGAACATGGGCGTGATTGTTGACCCAAACCTTTCCTGAAACGCGAAATGCGAGTGGGCAATTTCTGCTTAAAATGTTTTCGCCATCCTCACCCAACAATATCAACTCATCGTCAAAGATATAGTCGTTCACGTAATCAACAATGCCAGAGGCTCCGTAGTACGGAATCGACCCGCGCATTTTTGCCCGGTCGGAGTCTTTGACGGGCCGCCGCCTTCCATCGAGGAACGCGACCACTTCGCCAAGCTGGCGAACATTCCAGTCCTCCGGAATCACTCCCACCTCGGTCTGCTTGTACCCGACCGGCACGCGCTGATCTGCCGCTACCAAATAAGCGGCACTCGCCTCCCTCACTTCCATGCGAACCCCATTCTTTCCAGGTGGCGGTTCACCTTCGCTTCCAGCTCGGCCACGCGGCCGGCCATCCGCGGCAGCGGGGTTTCGTAGCGTTCGGCGAGTTCCTTCACGCGCCGGGTCAGCGCCTGGCTGATGCGGTCCATCTCGCCGTGAATATCTCTGTCCAACGCGGCGAGCCATTTGTCGTCCACCACCAGGGTCTTGATCTCGGCCTCGGTGAGTTTGGGATAGTGGGCGTAGGCCTTGGCGTCGAGGGCGGCATCAAGCTCCTTGAGGCGCTTCTTGAGGTCGGCCTCGTCGCTGTTGAGTTTGAGCCAGTCGTTGAGCACGGCGGCTTCGTCGCTGGCCGGAGCGCGGCCATCCTGGCCGCATGCTTCATGTTCCGACGGGCTGGAAGCCCGCGCTCCCGTTGAACAGCGCGGTTTTCAGGTTCGGGCAGATGTCCCAGTAGGCCTTGAGCGCCTCGACATCCGCCGCGGGAATGCCGCCCTTGAGGTGGCCTTCGATGTCTTGCCGGTCTTCCGGCGTTTGGCTGTCGATGTAGCGCGGCAGGTTGAGGTTGAACTCGTTCTTTTCGATCTCGGCAAAGGAGACCATGCGTCCGGCGCTGGCGTCGATCATGAAGATGCCCTTGCGGGCGGCCGCGTCCTGCTTGTCGATGATGACGATGCAGGCGGGGATGCCGGTGTCGTAGAACAGGTTGGCGGGCAGGCCGATGATGCCCTTGATGTAGCCCTTGCGCACGAGATTGCGGCGGATGTCGGCCTCGGCATTGCCGCGGAACAGCACGCCATGGGGCAGGATGCACGCGCCCTTGCCGGTGCTCTTGAGCGAGCGGACGATGTGCAGCAGGTAGGCGTAGTCACCCTGTTT
>JAJZRT010000171.1 GCA_021802595.1 Pseudomonadota bacterium | reverse complement strand
CTTGCCTGTGTCATCCTTGCCGCGGAGCACGATGTGGATGTGCGGGTTGTCTGTGTTCCAGTGGTTCACGGCCACCCAGTCCAGCCGCGTGCCCAAGTCCGCTTCCATGCGGCTCATCAGGGTACGGGTATAGCGGCGCAGATCGTCGAGCTGCTCGGCATCCTCGGGCGAGACGATGAAACGGAACTGGTGGCGGTCCTCCCGACCGCCTTCCTCGAAGGCGCCTAGGTCAGCGTTGTCCGTCGTCGGCCCATAGGGTTGGCCCGGTTCGCCATCGCGGCCAACACCTTCGCGCTCGATGTAGCGCAGGTGCGTGATGGTCGAGCGCGAGCCGGCCTGCTTGAGGTTCACCAACCGTGTCTTGATGGTGACGCGTCGTGAGCCAGGCTGCGCAGAGCGGCCGGTGAAACGGGCGGCTACATGCCCGCGACCAAGGCGCGCGCCGGGCCGTGCCCCCGACTTGCGTGGTGACTTCCCACCAGCCTTGCTGACCTCCTTCAAAACCTGCGAAACGAACTTCTGCTGACGGTTTCCGGGGGCGCCTGGGCGAACGCGGAAGCGGTCATCGTCCTTCTTGCTCATCGCATGAACTCCAGCGCAGCACTGCCAAGTCCAGCGGACAAAGCACGCCATTCGATCAATGCGGACGCGACCTCCGCGCCGCGCACGGCACACGGCCGCCCAAAGCGCGTGCCGCGCCAACCCACGTGCAGACAAGGTTTTACGCGCACCAGGGTGCCGCGTCCTTTTATCTTGCCCTCCGTCTTTCCCGATCGCTGACGCGACCGGCCCAGACGGTCAGGCTGCGATGGTCTGCACGGGTGAAGCACCGCAACTGCAGGCTGTGATGCAAGCGATATGCAGCGGGGCTGCACGAAGAGCGGTATGTAGCGCTGCACGTTCATGGCGTGCCCCACGTCCATAAGGGCTGCGCGCTGCCGATCACGGTGGAGACGGCAATGGGACCGAAGTACCGGCTGTCAAACGACGCTGGATTCGTCGCACTGAGCAGGAACAGCTCGCCATCATGAAGCCGCCGACAGTGTTGCCAAGCCGACAGTGGACGGCCACGACCATCGGCTGTGCGGGCGACAGCTTCCGCCACGCCGTCGATGCGAACGATGTGCTTCTCGATGCACACTTGCTGCGGTGATATCGCGCCGATGCGCTTGAGCAGCGGGATGTGCTCAGGCAGGTAGCCACGCTGCGCAGCCAGCGCGGCAGCGCCTGCGGGAAGCCGGGCGAGCACGATGCTGTCGACGTGCAGCGAGTCAGGCGGGCCGATGCGATACCAGCCAGGCGGTACGCTGTCGCTGGGGTTGTAGACGATCCGCGCAACGGGTGTATGCGCCGACGGCCAGGCAAGCGCAGCGATGCCGAAGCCGGTGAATAGCGCGACTACAACGCGATGGGTGTTCATCGCAACACCTCGCTCGTGAGGTAAGCAGCATGCCGTTCGACCGTGTAAGTCGGTAGTGGCAGGCGCGCGGTCAGCCGGTTGCCCAGCGTGCGCCAGTACGCGGGCGACACCGCCACCGGATCGATGCCGAGCGTTTCGATGGTGTCGATATGTGGCAGCACCGACTGCACTTGCTGTTCGCCTTCGGCGCGCAGCAGCAGGCGCGCCCCCGGTTGGATGCCGGCGATGCGCTGTATGTCATCGAGCGGTGAGCAGGCCTGCAAAACCATGAGCTGCCAGCGCGTCGTACCGTAGTCGTTGGACTCCCAGCGCACGCGGCAGAACACAGCCGCCGGTGTGAAGATCGCGCTGCGCCGCCAGCGGTCCAGGCGCAGTTGGCGTGCCGGGTGGCCGAAGCGCAGGTAGACGTTGATCCGGTGTTCGACGAACACCAGCGACACGCGCGTCAGTGGCGTGTCGTTCGTGACGCCGGATAGCAGGGGAGGCGACGTGGACAACCTATCGCTCGCGGTCTGTTGGACTGCGTTCATTGCGGCTTCTCCGGGAATTCAAGTTCCAGCAGCGCACGCAGCATTTCG
The DNA here is from genome assembly GCA_021802595.1 of Pseudomonadota bacterium. Next base: position 5,487 of record JAJZRT010000171.1, on the reverse strand, counting down.
GCGACCGTGACGCCGCGTGTGAAGGCTTCAATCTTGATGCGGGCGCGTAGCGCCGGTGTCACGTCGAGGGTCAACCGGGCGGTGTAGAGATCGGTCTTGCCGATGTCTGCACCATCGCCCTGGCGTACCCAGGCATCCGCGTGCGGGTCGGCAGGCGGACGCGCACCGATGGCAACCCGTTTCCCATTCTTCATGGCGCCATCCTCAACAATTCAGCGGCGAGCGCCGCGATCTCGCGCGCGGCGTTGCTGTCTGCGTCGAGTTCGCGGGCGAGTTGACCCCGGGCCACGCTGTCGGCGAACACGATGCGCTGGCGAACCTCCGACAACAGCGATGGTAACGGTTGATCGGTGAGCGCATTGCGTGCCTCGCGCCCAATCACGGTGGTGCTGACCCTCCGGTTGATGACGAAAGCCGCGCGAAGCGTTGGCCGGAACACTTGCGCTTCGCGAATCAGCGACACCATCTCGGCGCTGGCCCACACGTCGTAGGGACTGGGCTGAACGGGAATCAGCACCAGGTCCGCCGCGAGCAGCGCGGAGCGCGCGAGGGCGGCAATTCGGGGTGGGCCATCGATGACGATGTGATCGCAGCGCCTGGCTAGTTCTGGCGCTTCCTGATGCAAGGTTTCCCTTGCCAGACCTACAGCGCTGAACAATCGTGGCAAAGAATTCTGGCTGCGGCGCTGTGTCCAGTCCAACGCTGAGCCTTGGGGATCGGCATCGAGCAGGATCACTGAGCTGCCTTGCATGGCCAGCTCGCCAGCAATATGCGTGGCAAGCGTCGTTTTGCCGACCCCGCCTTTCTGGTTGAGCAGCGCGATGATCATGAGGCGCCGCCTTCGGCAGCACACTGCGGGTTTATCCACAGCGCGCGGGCTCTTCTTATCGTTAGTCTTATAGATTCAAAGTTAGAACCTAAGTTAAGCGCCATTGAAACTCGTGCCGCGCAAGGCTTTGCGGCTGATGCGTACTCCTGATGGCACGATAGCCCCGCGCCTGATAGCACGAGGATTCCCGCTCCCGATAGCACGAGCGGATTCACCGCTTGTCCACAGGCACGCCACCGATGCCGCGTCCCACACCGAAGCTGCCGCCGGGCCGCAGCGGTGTCGTGGAAGGCTCGGCGCGAAAGGTCAACACTTCCGGTCCCCTTGGCGGGCGCAAAACCGCCAGCGTGTAGCCAGGCAAGGGCTGACGCGCGACGATGCCGCGCAGGTCGTAGGCGAAATCGGAGAATCGTGCAAGGCTGCCCGATTTGCGGTGCAGGAGCGGGAAGTCGAAACGCCAACCCTCGCGCTGCCAGCCACCGTGCTTGCGCACCAGGCGGTACAGCCAGCGTTCGATGCCGCCCGTCAAGCGGAAATAGTTGGCGTCGATGGTCAGCACCAGGCTTTCGTCGATCACGCCCGCGTAGAACCAGTCCGGCAAAATCAACTCGATGCCCAACGGCCGCCCGTGGCCGTCGGCACGCTCCTTCCACTCGTTGATCCACGAGAAGCGGTGCAGCCGCCGCGCATTGGGTTGGCGAATCGAGGTGGCCACGCTCGTCGACTGCAAGCGGTCCAGGGCCGCCTTGAGGCGCTGATAATCGCGCAGCGACGTCCCCCGGCCGATGAAGCGCAGGATTTCGTAGGGCGTGGCCGCCATCAGCCTTGAGGAGCGAATGCCGGCGTCGCGCGCCTCGACGATCTGGCTGGCGGCCCAGATCAGGATGTCGGCATCCCATATCGTCGCCAGACCATGCTCGGCCGTGCCTTCGACCCGCACCGTCACGCTGCCGGTGTGGAAGTCGATCGGCACCGTGCGCTTGCTCTTGGCCAGCGAAAAGAACGGGTAGGCCATCAGGTCTTGCGCATCGCGCGCCGGCAGCTCGCCCGAGAAAGCATGGAACAGTTCGAGCTGCTCGTGCTCCGGGTCGCGTCCGATGGCCATCGACGAACGTGTCCATGGTCATTCAGCGCCCGCCGGAACGGCGCGCGGCGCATTGTTCCGCGTAGCGCGGGTCGGACGTCATCTCGAAGCTGCGTGAGTCAGCCCAGGCTTCAAGGTCGGCGATGGCGTACATCACGCGCCGGCCGAATTTCCGAAACCGCGGGCCACCGCCGATGACACGCTGCTTTTCCAGTGTGCGCGGAGACAGGCGCAGGAACGCCGCCGCCTCGTCGTTGTTCAGGTAGCGCGCTGAAGCTTGCTGTTGTGTCGTGGCCGCGGGTACTGGCTGCGGCCGGATCGGCATGGGTCTCATATGACAGGTCTCCATCGGGGGGCATCGCCGACGGGCCAAACGCCGCCGGATGGAGACAGTCTGGGAGGGGACCGAGGTTTTGCGCAGGGACGAAGAGCGCCCGACGCCAACGTCCCTAGTCGAAGAGATCCAACTGTAGGAGATGGCGGTAGCCACCGTTCATGAGTGTCTTGCCCGCGTGGATCATGCGGCGCACCTGCGCGCGGAGGTCGCCGTCGGCGTGCCAGCGCTCGGCCACGGCACGGCGGCCGAACACGGCTTCCGCCACTTGGCGCTGCGAAGCGCCTGCCAGCACGCCGTCAAGCGCCTGAAGGGAACGCATGTGGGTCAGCGCGGCGCGATCCGGGCGTGAATGTGAAGCTGCTGGAATCGCATTCAACTCCGCCAGTTTGGCCTCGATCGCACGCCAGCGAGCGTTGGCCTGCCGACCGGCGCGCACCGCGTAGGCGTAGGGCATGCCATCCGACAGGCCGCGCGCGATGATCATCCTCGCCACGTTGCAGCCGACGGCGCTGGCCAGCCGTAGATGCCGCCCATCGTCGATGAGCGTCTTGTGGCCGGGAATGTCCCAAAGACGGAAGACCGGCGCGTCCTTGGGTGGATCGATATCCGGATAGATGGGAATCGCGCCGTCGGCTTCGGCTATCCAGGCCGGCTGCAGCCTGCGCGCATCGCAGTTCGGGTCTTCGTACTCACGTAGGCACCAGCATTGCGGTGGCGGGCGATCTTGGTGGCATCTCAGCCAATCCCGACGATAGCTGGGATTGCGCCGAAGGTATTCCCATGCCAGCGCCGGGCGATCAAGATGCAGGATGAAGAGATACGCGGCAGGGGGATGCCAATGCGCGACACGTTCGTTCAGGGTGCTACCTCCAAATAGCCAACTGGGTGCGCCATGCCTGAATACGATGAAAAACGTCCATGGGAAATAAAGGCGCGCAATCGTAAACTCCACCACCACCGCGGGCGACGGGCGGTATAGCCTACGCCGAGCCTGGCGCTGAATTAGGGCCGTTTGCGTCTGGTCTGTGCCGGTAAGTCACGAAATGCGCATTGTTGCGGCCAGGGTCTTAATCCAGACGCCGTGCAGTGTTCTGGCGGTCGCCGGCCTCTCAATCGTTGATCGATCCTTCAACCTGCGCCAGATGCGTGTATTGGGACAATCGCCGCTTTGGCCTGAAGTGCGGATCGCACAAGACCGCCAGATCGCGAGGCCCGCGTATGTCTTCCAGGTCAGAGATGCGCACATGACCCAGGCACGGCATCCCCATGCCAAGGTCGATCAACCCGAAGGCCGTGTCGCCATCGGCGGGATCGAGCTCGGTCAGCAACCAGATCGCATGCGCGTCCGGCGTAAATAGCCGGACAACCGGCATCGGGTCGGGACGCTCGCCACGCGCCGTTGCGGCGCCGTTTTCCAGCAATTGGGCACGGATATCGTCGGTGAGGAGCGTGTTCATGGTCGCCTCTCAGTTCGCGTGAACGCGTGAGTACACAAGGTCACCTGCATGCCAATCCCAAAATCAGGATTTCCTTCCATTCGTGGAACCGTAAATCTTTCAACACGTCGGCACGGAGCCTGTGATTTCCGCAAGTACGGATTTCAGCATAGCCATGTACCACCCAAGCTCAAGCAACGAATGTCAAAAATGAACACTATAGATTGTAGCCCTATAGGGCGCCATCGAGTGTCATCTTCACTTTTAGTGAAACCATTTGATGACATCGAAGAGATCATTCCCCGCGGCGCTCAAAACCATCCGGAAAGCCCGTGGCCTCAGCCAGGAAGCCTTCTCGGATGTGTCGAGCCGCACTTACATGAGTTCGCTCGAACGAGGACTGAAGAGCCCGACCTTGAGCAAGGTCGCCGAGCTGTGCGAGGTGATGGACGTACATCCACTGACCCTGCTGACCTTGACCTACGGCGGTGACAGCAAGGGAGTGGACAAGGTCATCGAGCGCGTACGCCGGGAGTTGGATGATATACAGGCCAAGGCGAGCGGGTAGGTGCATAAAGGCGCCGCCCAAGCGGACGGCGCCCCTGTGACGGCTATGTCACGATGCGCCCGGCGAGCCTGGCTTCGCGCGCATAGGCGCTGACCGGCTTCGTTGCTTTGAAGTGCAGGTCGCGCTCGACCGGCAGACCCAGACGTCCGCGCACTGTCGCCAGCTCCGCCAGGCTCACCCAGCCCCGCTCGGGGCAACCCAGGCCTAGGTCACACAGGCCGAACGCATGGTCGTGCTCGTCCGGGTCGATCTCCGTCAGCAGCCAAGTGGCGCCGGCATCCGGGGTGAACAGCTTGACCACGGGCAGTGGGTCGAAGTCGTCATTCTCAATCGATCGCCGGCCGTTGGCCAGAAGTTGTGCGCATTGTTCGTCGGTGATCAGCTTCGTCATGGTCTTCTCCTTGGAAGGTTCAAGGGCGGAATTGCCCGAGACCGCGACGAGCACGGCGCAGCGCAGCCGTCAGGGTTCGCAGACGGCCACAGGACGCCAGCGTGCAAGGCACGCGCAGACCTTGACGGCGAGAACGCCGTGATAAGGTGAAGGGAACAGCAAGCCAGTCTCTCCACACCGCTTCGCATGCTGCCGCAAGCGAAGCGTGCAGGCGTCAGCGATGGAAGCCGGGATGGGCGAGACGCCGTCGGCGGCTCGATGTGCAACACGACAGCGCGCCCCGGCATCACTCGGGAGACGCACGGAATCCCTCAATCCCTGAAAGGATCAGAACCGCTTCCCCGTGAAACTACGGATGCACAAAGCCGATTCCGCTCATTGACTGAGTTCCAAGGAACCGCGAATTCGTGAAAGCGGCTTGCGGGCGATGCGCAAAGCCGCAACTGCGCTTTTACGGAAAGACGCTTCTACGCGGACTCAAAATTCGAATGCGCCCCGCCGGTTGGCGGGACGCGAAGAGGCGATCAGTCGCCCTTGCTGCGCGACCAAATCAGGTTGTGCGCGCCCTCCTCGCCTTCGACCAGACGGGCGTAGATGGTCGCCGGGAACGACGGGTCATCCAGGGTTGCCGACAGGTAGGGCCGCTCTGCCTTGCTGATTTTCTTCCACGCCGCGCCGATCTCGAAGTTACCAGCGACGATGCGGTAGTCGGGGGCGTTCTCGCTCTCCTTGGCATTCGGAACGAATTTGACCTTGACGTTGAGCGTCAGGGTGCGAACCGTGCCGGTGAAGCTGTCGTTCTGTGCGGTGAAGGTGCCGATGTTTGCCATGATGAATCTCCT
>JAJZRT010000170.1 GCA_021802595.1 Pseudomonadota bacterium | reverse complement strand
AAGAGTTGGAGCCTCCGGAGATTCCGGGGCGGTTCAGTCGGCAGTTTCACCGTGGAAAAGGCTTTTGTTGTCCACAACCACGACTAATCAGGATCATCCGACACTGGAAATCCCATTAACCAAACTGGCGCCGGAAGCGCCACACACCGAAGCCAAATACCGCACCGCCCAATACCGCGATTGCCGCTACTGAATCCCAAAGCAGGTCCAAGCCAGCGCCCTTGAACAGGATGCCGTAGCTCACATCGATGTAGTGCCGCATCGGCGACACGTAGGTGCCTATCCTCATCCAGACCGGCATCGCCTCGGGCGGTGTCCAGGTTCCGGAAACCAGGATCAGGGGTACGACCATCAGGATGGCGAGCAAGCCCATTTGGGCGACATTGCGCGCGATGGTAGCCGCAAACAAGCCCAATCCGGCATTCGTGAACACGTAGAGCGCGGTAACGCAATAGAACAGAACGAGGCTGCCGCGCATCGGCACATGGAACAAGGGAGCGGCAATGGCAAACAGCGAGAAACTCAGCCCCACGAGGATCACCGCCGTCATCGCGATCACTTTGGGGAACATGATCTGGAACGGCGACAGCGGCGCGACCAGCAACTGCTCCACCGTGCCGCGCTGCTTTTCCCGCACCATGGCCGCTCCAGGCAGCAGGATGGACATGATGGTGATCGCCTCCATCAGCTCCGAGATGGGGAAGAACCACCGGTCATCCTGGTTGGGGTTGAACCACACCCGCGGCTCCTCGCGGATGACCGGCAACAACACTGTCTCGCCGCCGTCCGCCGAGCCGGTGCGCGCGAGCGCCGTCTCGCGCCCGAATTCGCCGACGATGCGCCCGGCATAGCTGGCGGCGAGAAATGCCTGTGCCGTAGGGGTCGCATCCACCTGAAGCTGGAGCGCAGCGGGCCTGCCCGCCAGCAGTGCCTCCTGGAAACCGGGCGGGATGTCGAGCACGGCCAGGGCATGCCCCTCGTCCAACAGCCGAATGCCTTCGCGCGGATCCTGTATTTCCCCGGCAAAGCGGAAATACGGTGGGCGGAACCGATAGACGATCTCCCGCGAAGCGGCGCTGTGATCCGCATCATAGACCAGCAGCGGCGCGGCCTTGAGCTGCATGCTCAGGGTCGATCCCTGCATGTAGATATTGACGGTGAAGAGAAAGGCCGCGACGAGCAGCAGCACGGGATCGCGCAGGAGTTGGATGAACTCCTTGAGCGTCAGGACGCCCAGCCTGAGCCACCATATCCGCAACGCCCGCCCGCGCCCGCTCATGTCGACGGCCTCTTCCTGAACAGGACGTAGCCGACCGCGAGCAAAGCCGCGGTATAGGCGATCAGCATCAGCAGCTCGGGCCACTGCTCCCCGAAGCCGAGGCCTTTGAGAAAGCTGCCTTCCATGATCTGGGTGGCATACATGAAGGGCAGGGAGCGGGCGATCAGCTGACCGCCGGCATCCATCGAGTGGATGGGAATGAGAAAGCCGGAATAGTCGAGCGCCGGCATCATCGTCAGCACGGCGGTGAGGAAAATGGCCGCGACCTGAGTGTGCACGAGGATGGAGACCAACAGGCCGATGGCCGTGGCGCACACGATGAACACTGTCGAGGCCAGGAAGAAGAACAGCGGGTTGCCCTTGAATGGCGCGCCGAACAGCCAGACGGCCATCGTCCACAGCACGATCATATTGGCCACCGAGATCGCGACATAGGGAACGAGCTTGCCGCACAGAAACTCCCCGCGGGTCACCGTGGAGGCGTAGATGTTGTAGATCGAACCCGTCTCCTTTTCACGGACCACGCCCACGGCGGTCAGGATGGGCGGCACGAAGAGGAGGATCACGATGATGAGCTTGGGGGCCAGCGACCAGATGCTGCGCACGGCCTGGTTGTACAGGTAACGCACCTCCAGGCTGACCGGGGCGGCAAGGTCTCGTGCCTGATCGAGGCTGAGCCCGCCCCGGCGGGCGGCATGCGAGGCCACGAGGTCGCTGTTCGCCGCAGCCGTGATGGCGGCGACATAGCCTTTCGCCGTCGCGGCGCGCGAGGGTATCGTGCCGTCGAGGAGAACCTGCACGGCGGCGTTGCGATCGCCCGCGAGCTGGCGGCCGAAGTGCTCGGGGATGACGATGGCGGCGCGTATGCGGTTGCCCTTGAGGAGGCGCTCTATCTCGCGCTCGTCCTGCACGTAGCCCTTGAAATCGAAGTAGCGCGAACCGGCAAAGCGGTGCACGTAATCGCGGCTGGCGCTCGACCGGTCGTAATCCAGCACGGCGAAGGGGATGTTCTCCACGTCGAGCGTCAGACCGTAGCCGAACAACACCATGAAAATGGCCGGGACGGCGAAGGCGAGGATGAAAAACAGCTTGTCGCGCAACACCTCGCGCCATTCCTTGTGGGCGACCGCCGCGATGCGCCTCGGGTTCATGCCTGCGCCTCGCTGCGCTCCAGTTCGGTGACACGGTAAATGAAGACGTCCTCCATGCCGGTCGCGCGCGGCGACACTTCGACGGCGCCGAATTCCGCGCCGGCGAGGATCGCCGCGATGCGCGCCCGGTCCTGCTCCGGCGACGAGGAAAACAATTGCACGCGTCTGCCATGTAGCGACAGACCTTCAAAGCCCGCAGCCGACAGCCGCGACAAGGCTGCGGCAGGCGCCGCGCAGGTGACGGCCAGCACTGTCCCGGCTTGCATCTCCACCTCGCGCTTGAGCGCTTCGGGCGGGGCGTCGGCGACGATCCGGCCTGCGTACATCAGCGCCAGGCGGTCGCAGTGCTCCGCCTCGCTCATGTAGTGCGTGGTGACGAGGATCGCCACGCCTTCCCCGCGCGCCAGGCCGAACAAGATGTCCCAGAACTGGCGCCGCCCCAGCGGATCGACCCCGGAAGTCGGCTCGTCGAGAAACAGCACCTGCGGCCGATGCAACAGGGCGCAGCCCAGCGCCAGCCTTTGCCGCAGGCCCATCGGCAGGCGACCGGCCGGATTCTTCTCATACCCGGCGAGCTGCGCCATCTCGAGCACCCATGCGGTGCGCTCGCGTCTTTCTCGGGCGCCTAGACCGTAGATGCCGGCATAGAGGCCGATGTTCTCGACCACGGTGAGATCGGTGTACAGGGAGAAGGCCTGCGACATGTAGCCGATGCGTTCCTTGATACGCCGTCCAGCCGCTCGCATGTCTTCACCGGCCACGCGCCCGTCGCCGTCGGTTGGCCGCAGCAGGCCCGTCAGCATCTTGATCAAGGTCGTCTTGCCGGCGCCGTTCGCGCCCAGCAGACCGAAGATTTCGCCTTGGGACACCCGGAAGCTCGCATGATCCACGGCCCGGAAGCGGCCGAAGTCGCGGGTCAGCGAGCGCGCCTCGATCGCGATCGCCGTCTCGCCGCGCGGACCCGCCGCGGCTCCTCCCGGCAAGAGCGAGACCTCTCTGGCCGACACGCCCCGGTGCAGACGCAGCAGTGCGATGAATACATCCTCCATGTCCGGTTCGCCGGCCTCAAGCCGGTTCACTTCGACGCCGTCGAGCACCTGCCGAACCCGCGTCGCAGCGGCCTCCGGCGTCAGCCCGTCCGCATAGACGCACAGAGATGGCCCGAGCGTTTCCACTTGGGCAAATCCCGCCCTGAGCCTGGCAAGCGCCTCCTGCTGCGCACTTGTCCACACCAGCACCTGGCTGCCGGGAGCAAGCGAACGGATCTCGTCCGGAGATCCCTGGGCGATGATCCGGCCGTCGTACATGAGCGCCATGCGGTGAAAGCGACTCGCCTCGTCCATGTACGCAGTGGAAACGATGACGGTGGTTCCCTTTTCCGCGACCAGTGCCGACAGGATGGCCCAGAAATCGCGCCGCGATACCGGATCCACCCCGGTGGTCGGCTCATCGAGGATCAGCAGCTCGGGCTCGTGGATCAGGGTGCAAACGAGCCCCAGCTTCTGCTTCATGCCGCCCGACAGGTTTTTCATCGGCCGGTCACGAAACCTGTCCAGCCGTGTGATGCCGAGCAGCCGCTGCTTGCGTAACACAAGCTCGTCCTCCGACACCAGGCGCAGGCGGGCGAAAAAGTCTACGTTCTCTTCCACAGAGAGGTCGGGATAGAGGTTGAGGCCCAGGCCCTGGGGCATGAAACCGAGCCGGTGCTTGATGCGCTCGGCGGCGGCCTCCGTGTCGATGCCGACACCGAACACCTCGACTTTCCCCTGCTCGAAGCTCAGCACCCCGGCGATGGATTTCATGAGGCTGCTCTTGCCGCAGCCGTCCGGGCCGATCAGGCCGAAAATCTCGCCACGGCCGATGTCCAGATCGACCCCCTCGACGGCGACGGTCTCGCCGTAGCGCTTGCCGAATGCGCGCGTGCGGACGACTTTCTCCCCGTCCGCGGCCGGGTTTGTCAAAGGTGCAGGCCCGGCGCCTACCATTTCGGCTTGGCCCACGGGACACCCTCCTTCCAGCGGATCACGGCATCGGCAGGCAGCCCGGGCGTGAGCTTGTGCTCCGGGTTCTGTTCCAGGTAGAGCTTCACTGCGTAGGTGAGCTTGACGCGCTCATCCGGCGTCTGGACTTCCTTGGGAGTGAACTCCGCGCGTGCGGAAATGTATCCGACCTTCGCATAGAAAGGCGTGTCCGGAAAAGCGTCGGTGTAGATGCGCGCCGGCAGATTGAGGCGCAGTTTGCCGATCTCGATCTCGGGCACGTACACCTTGAGGTAGAGCGTGTCGAGATTCACCAGGTCGAACAGCGGCCCGCCGGCGCCGACCACATCGCCGGCCTGGCGGATGCGCGTGACGATGACCCCCGCCGATGGCGCCTTGATGACAAGATCGGCCAACACGCTTTCCGCTTCGGCCAGGCTTGCCCTGGCCTGGTCGCGCTGCGAACGGAGCGCCGCCAGCTCTGACTCCTTGGCCCTGATCCGGTCCGCGCCAAGCTTCGCTTGGGAGAACTGCGCTTGCGCCTGAAGTTCCGCGTGACGCGCCGTTGCATGCTCAGCGGAGGCCACGCTCAACGCAAGGTCCGCCCGCTCTGCAAGCTGGCGATTCACGAAGTTCTGGGTGAGAAGATCATGCATTCTCGTCGCGTCCCGCCGCGCCTGAAGTTCGGCGGCCTTCGCCTTGGCGACCGCGGCAGCGGCGCGGGACACCTCGGCCTGCGCGCTGGCGATCGCCAGCGGCAGCTCCTTTTCCAGCACCACGAGCGCCGTCTCAGACGCCTTGATCTGCGCATCCAGCACGGTGATCGCGGCGCGCGCCTGGGCAACCCTGGCCTTGATCTGCGCATCATCCAGCACGGCCAGGATCTGATTCACCTGCACCGAGTCGCCCTCGCGCACTCGCAGTTCTGCAATACGCCCCGCGAACTTGCTTGCAACCGTGACATGGTCGCCTTCGATGCGGCCGTTCGCCAGAATCAGCCCTTCGGGCAAGGTGCGATTGCTCAATGCGTGGTGGTAAATCAGGTAGGCCGCGACGGTACCGAGGGCGGCCAGCAAGATATACAACGCGCGTTTCGGGAAGGGCTTCATTTTTCAAGATTCCAATATGGTGTAGGCGGAGCGGATTGGTTTTATCGGTTCCTCTCCCATTTGTATCTTTGCACACGCACGCATGGCCTCAAGGCGCTTTGAGTCGCGGGCGAGGGGAATCAAACGCAGCCCCCGACATGGTCACGATTCCTGGTAGGCCAGCAGCCTCAGCGCGTTCAGCACGACCACCAGCGTCGAACCCTCGTGAACCAGCACCGCCAGGCCAACGCCGGCCCAGCCGAACAGGGTGGCGGGGATCAGCAGTGCCACCACGCCCAGCGACACCCGCAGGTTCTGGCGAATGACGCGCCGCGATGCGCGGCTCAGGGCCACGGCGAAGGGCAGCTTGGAGAGATCGTCGGCCATCAACGCCACATCGGCGGTTTCCAGCGCCACATCGGTGCCCGCCGCCAGGATAATGCCAAGGATTGCTTGCGCCTCCGCCAGAGTCGGCAACGGCAATCCCCATGAATTGGGGCAGGAGCCTCACTCAACAAACTTTGGAGCAGCGACAGTCATCGCAGGTTTTTCAGTAACGCCAGCAGGTCCTTGTAGTGCCCGCTTACCCGATCCAGGGAGAACTGGTACCTCAACGCGTTCTCGGTGAATTTGGCCCGCTCCACGTCCATTTCAACGGTGTTGCCATCGATGCTAGCCTGCCGGGGAACGTGATATTTCAGGGGGATATTGGAATACCGGATTGACGCCGGAGCGGAGAGGTGGTCTGCGGCGGTCGTCGACAATTTAACGGCCCCGCCCTGCATCGTCGTCCGCGCGATACGCATGCTTCCTGAAAGTCTATGTCGACTGCCTTGTAGCCGGGCGTATCCGCATTGGCGATATTCGACGCCAGAAGCTGCTGGCGATAGATTCGCAACCGGAGCGCAAGCTCGTGAAGCCCCTCGCCGCCTTCTTTCTGCTGCTGACCCGCCAAGGGTATGTGCCCAGATCCCTTGGCCGACGACGAGGAATGGGCTGCCATGGACGTCGTCCCTTGCGAGAGAGACGCATTGGCCAGCGCAAAAGACGCAGAGAACGTCTGCGTTGCCCCTTGTCCGGCAGAATCATTTCCTGCCAGCGGGGTAAGGCCCGCTTGGGCTACCCCGCCAATCCCGTTTATCCGGCTCATGCGTTCTCCTTGATCGTTAAAGTTCGAGAACCCGGCGCTTGTGATTTCCTGAGCGCTTTCTAGCCCCGCTTCAGGTCGTCGCGTTTCTGCAAGTACTCTTCGCGATCGATTTCGCCCCGGGCGTATCGTTCCTCCAGTACGGCCAGCGCATCGGGCTTTCTTTCTCCGCCCGGGGCGTTCAAGCGGCGACCGCCCGTCAGGTACCTTACCGCCGCCAGTACCAGCAGTATCAGAATCACCCAGAAAAACGCCATGCCCAGCCACCCCAACCAATGCCAGCCCATGCCGTAACCTTCATAGTCCATCCACATGCCATTCTCCTTCAGTCTAACCATCGAGCAAAAGCGCATTTCCCCAAGAGGCCGCACTGGATCGCGCCGCGTCTCTTCGGTGTTTTTCCAGCACCTGCCATCATGCCGGCAGCTTACAATTCCCTGACTTCCACCTCGGTCATTTCTGTGCCGAGCCTCGCCGTTTTCACGAACTTGAGCGCGAAGCGACGGTTCCCCTTGGCATAGACATGGGTTTCTTCGGCGGGGGAGGCGGCGGTCACTTCTTTGATGAATCCCAGCGTCGCCATCTCGCGGGCGTAAAACGCGATGACCTCGGCGAAGCTGGCCTTGCCTTTATAGACCACACGTCGTTTTTGCTCCTGGACACCGAAGACGACTCGCACCATGCCGGGAAAACGCGGGACGCCCGCGATGTCCTCGCCGCCCACATCCTGCCTGGGCAGGGCCGCGCCCGGCGCCCACTCTTCGACCTTTTGCCCCAGCTCGGGCGGCACGATTTCCTTGATTCGCTCCTTGAGTCCGGGCAACATCTCCTCGGCCTTTTGCACGGGCTGTTCGGCGATCTGCTTGCCG
>JAJZRT010000169.1 GCA_021802595.1 Pseudomonadota bacterium | reverse complement strand
GTTTGAACCAGCGGGCCGGGCGGGCTTTCTGCTTAAGTTTGACGCCGCAATGCCGATTAACCGAGTAACAATGAACCGTATCAATGGAGTACTGCATGGCCGATCCGAACACGAAATTCCTGGTTGTTGACGACTTTTCCACGATGCGCCGCATCGTGAGGAATCTGCTCAAGGAACTGGGTTACTCCAATGTCGAGGAAGCCGAGGACGGGGCCGACGGGCTGGCCAAGCTGCGTGCAGGAAACTTCGATTTCGTGGTGTCCGACTGGAACATGCCGAATATGGACGGACTGACCATGCTGCAGAACATCCGCGCCGACGCGGCGCTGTCCAAGCTGCCGGTGCTGATGGTGACGGCCGAAGCCAAGAAGGAAAACATCATTGCGGCGGCGCAGGCCGGCGCCAGCGGCTATGTGGTCAAGCCCTTCACCGCAGCCACCCTGGACGAGAAGCTCTCGAAGATATTCGAAAAACTCGAAAAAACAGGAGCCTGACTTGGATACGCAATTCGTCGGCTCCGCCGCGTGCGCCGTACAGGACGTGTCCGCCACCGTGCAGCCTGCCGCCAATGTCGGCGAGGCATGCGAATCGGACGAGATGCTCGCACGGATCGGCCAGATTACCCGGACCCTGCACGACAGCCTGCGCGAGCTGGGGCTGGACAAGGTGCTGGAAAAGGCGACGACGGACATTCCCGATGTGCGCGAGCGCCTCAACTATGTGGCACGCATGACCGAGCAGGCCGCGCAGCGCGTGCTGAACGCCACCGATACTGCGATTCCCCTGCAGGAGCGGATCGACGCGGGCGCCGACGAAATCCTTAACGGCTGGCAGGCAACCTTCAAGGCGCCCTTTTCGGAAGCCAATTACCGCGACATGGCGACCATGACCATGCAATGCCTGGCGGACATGCGCAATGACACCAGCGCGACCAAGCAGCAGTTGCTGGACATCATGATGGCCCAGGATTTTCAGGACCTCACCGGCCAGGTGATCCGCAGGGTGACCGATCTTGCACACAACCTGGAGCAGCAGCTGGTGCAGTTGCTGATCGACTATGCGCCGGCGGAAGCGAAGCGGGAATCCGGCAGCAGCCTGCTCAATGGCCCGCAGATCAACCCCGCGAACAAGAGCGACGTGGTGGCCGACCAGAGCCAGGTGGACGACCTGCTCGACAGCCTCGGTTTCTGACCGATACAGGCATCAGGGTTCAGGAGGCAAGCCGCAGGGAAACCCCTGCCGCTTGCCTCCTGCGTTTTGTGGCCCGCTAAGGACGCAGTGTCCGGATGACCTGGGCCGTGGCCTCGAACCCGTTCTGGAAGACGTGTTCGAGCTGGGGTGTGAAGTAGGGCAGGGTCACGTCCAGCGCGATCAGACCCACACCCAGCGTGATGGGAAAGCCGATCGCAAAGATATTGAGCTGGGGTGCCGAGCGCGTGAGGATGCCGAGCGCCAGGTTGGTCATCAGCAGGATGGCGATCAGCGGCAGCGCCAGCTGCAGGCCGACGGAAAACACGGTGGAACCGTAGCCGGACACTGTGTAGAACCCCGCGGCAGCGAGCGGCTGCGGGCTGATGGGCAGGCTCCTGAAGCTTTCGGTCAGCACGCGCAGCAACAGCAGATGGGCGTTGACCGCCATGAACAGCAGCGTCGCCAGCAGATTGAAGAACTGGGAAATCACGAGGGTCTGGCCGGCACTTTGTGGGTCGAAGAAGGTCGCGAATCCAAGCCCCATCTGCAGGCCGACGATCTCGCCCGCCGCCTCGACCGCAGCAAACACGACACGCATGATGAAGCCGATCGCCATGCCGATGAGGAGCTGCTGGATCAGGATGAGCAGCCCCTGCCATGAGCCGAGTCCTACATCGGGCATGGGCGGCAGCGTGGGTGCGATGATCAGGGCGATGAACACGCCCAGCCCGATCCTGACGCGCCGGGGCACTGAACTGTGGGCGAATACCGGCGCCACCATGATCAGGCCGAGTATGCGTGTCAGGGGCCAGATGAAGCTGATGAGCCAGGCGTTGATCTGGGCATCGGTGAGGCTGATCATGGAAGCCTGACGGGAACTAGCCGACCATGCCGGGCAGGTCGGTCAACACCCGCCGCATGTAGTCGGTCATGACCGTCAGCATCCATGGGCCGGCAATGGCAAAGGTGGCGAGCACCGCGATGATCTTGGGGATGAACGAGAGGCTGGCATCGTTGATCTGGGTGGCGGCCTGGAAGACGCTGACGATCAGGCCGACCACCAGGGTGACCAGCAGGACAGGGGAGGCCACCAGGATGGTCATTTCCATGGCGGTACGGCCCAGGGTCATTACGCTTTCGGGCGTCATGGCATTTCTCCGTCAGTAAAAGCTTTGCGCGAGCGAGCCCAGCAGCAGGTTCCAGCCGTCCACCAGCACGAACAGGATGATCTTGAAGGGCAGCGAAACGATGGCGGGCGACACCATCATCATCCCCATCGCCATCAGGATGCTGGCGACGACCATGTCGATGATGAGGAAGGGGATGAACACGGCAAAGCCGATCTGGAAGGCAGTCTTGAGTTCGCTGGTGATGTAGGCGGGGATCAGCACGCGCATCGGGATGTCGGCGGCGGTTTTCGGCGCGGCCGCGCCCGACATCTTCACGAACAGGGCAAGATCGGTCTCGCGCGTCTGCTTCATCATGAATGCGCGCAGCGGCACGGCGCCCTTGTCGAGCGCCTCGCCCATCTGGATGCGGTTCTCGGAAAGCGGCTGGTAGGCCTCGACGTAGATCTTGTCGAGCGTCGGCCCCATCACGAACAGGGTCAGGAACAGCGCCAGCCCGATCATCACCTGGTTGGGCGGCGACGACTGGGTGCCCAGCGCATGGCGCAGCAAGGAGAGCACGATGATGATGCGGGTGAAGCTGGTCATCATCAGCAGCGCGGCCGGGAGGAAGGACAGCGAGGTGAGCAGCAGCAGGGTCTGCAGGCTCAGCGTATAGGTCTGGCCGCCGCCGCTGGGGGTGCTGGTGAAGGCTGGCAGCCCGGCGCCCTGGGCCAGCGCCAGGGAAGGCAGCAGGAGGGCTGCCACGACGAGGAGCGCATGCATCATGCGGCGGTGCAGCTTATTTCCCACGGCGCTTGTCCCCGAATGGGGGCTTCTCGATCAGTTGTTGCAGGCGCGCGGCAAACGGCGAACCGAGGGGAGAACCGGCCGGGGACGGCAGCGTGCCCTTGGGCAGTGTCGTCAGGGCGTTGACGCTGCCAGGGGCCACGCCCACCACCAGCCACGATTCGCCGACTTCGACCACCACGACCCGCTCGCGCGCGCCGACGGAGGCGCTGCCGACCACCTGCAACACGCTGGACGCGCTGCCGCGGGTGACGCCGAAGCGTTTGGCCACCCAGGCGGTGGCGGCAATCAGCAGCAATACGGCGACGAGGCCGATGAAGACCTGGAGCAGGCTGCCCGCAGCCGAGACGGCCGGCGTCGGCGCAGCGGCATCGGCCGCGCGCGCCAGCATCGGAAGCCCCAGCGCCATGGCGACGGCAAGGTGCCTCACTTGTTGAGCTTCCGGATCCGTTCGGCGGGGGTGATGATGTCGGTGAGGCGCACGCCGAACTTGTCGTTCACCACCACCACTTCACCCTGGGCGATCAGGCAGCCGTTGACGAGCACATCCATCGGCTCGCCCGCCAGCCCATCGAGCTCGACCACCGATCCCTGGGCCAGCTGCAGCAGGTTCTTGATCGCGATCTTGGTGCGACCGAGTTCCACGGTAAGCAGCACCGGGATGTCCAGGATGAAGTCGATATCCTTGGCCAGTCCACCCGATGCGGTGGCGCCGGACAGATCCTGGAAGACTGCCGGGCTCGGCGTGACAGGGGTCGCCTGTTCTGCCATGGCGGCTGCCCAGTCGTCCTCGGCGATGGTTTGGGTGACGTCTTCAGGCATGCTGATCTCCTGTTTGTGGCTCGCTCACGCTGGTCGACAACAGTTTCTCGACCCGCAAGGTGTATTGACCGTTGAATTTTCCGTAGGCGCATTCCATGACCGGGACGCCGTCCACCTTGGCCTCGATCGTTTGCGGAATGTCGAGCGGGATGATGTCGCCCACCTTCATGTCGACGATGTCGCGCAGGCTGACGGCAGCCGTGCCGAGGTCGGCGACGATCTCGACTTCCGCCATCTGGACCTGTTGCCGCATGAGGCGGATCCAGCGCTTGTCGACCTCCAGGTTTTCGGCCTGCAGGGCGCTGGTGAGCAGATCCTTGATCGGCTCGATCATCGAATACGGCATGCACATGTGCATTTCGCCGCTGATCTGGCCGAGTTCGATGGCAAAGGTGACCGCCACCACCACTTCGTTGGGGGTCGCGATGTTGGCGAACTGGGTGTTCATTTCCGAGCGGATGAACTCGAATTCGATCGGGTAGACCGGCTCCCAGGATTTCGAATAGGCCTCGAACACGATGTTCAGGACGCGCTGGATGATGCGATGTTCGGTCTGGGTGAAGTCGCGCCCCTCGACGCGGGTGTGGAAGCGCCCGTCGCCGCCAAACAGGTTGTCGACCATGAGAAAGACCAGGTCGGGATTGAAGATCATCAGCGCCGTGCCGCGCAGCGGCTTGAACTGCACCAGATTGAGGTTGGTGGGAACGACCAGGTTGCGGATGAACTCGCTGTACTTGGACACCCGCACCGGGCCGACCGAGATTTCCACCCCGCGGCGCAGGAAGTTGTAGAGACCGATGCGAAGCAGGCGCGCAAACCGCTCGTTGATGATCTCGAGCGTCGGCATCCGGCCGCGCACGATGCGTTCCTGCGTGGCGAGGTTGTACGGGCGGACACCCGAATGATCGTCCGATTCGGCCGGCGACTCGTCGACTTCGCCGGTCACGCCTTTCAGCAGCGCGTCGACTTCATCCTGCGAGAGAAAGTTGTCGGCCATGGATAGTGTCTTCTTACTGGATCACGAAGGTGGTGAACAGCACGTCGTCCACCTGCTGCGGTTTGCCGTTGGGATCGAACGGCTGCTTGACCTGGGCCAGGATTTCCTGCGCCAGTTTTTTCTTGTCGGCGGCGGTGACCAGTTCATCGGCCTGCTTGCTGGAGAGCAGGGTCAGCAGACGGCTGCGGACGCGCGGCATGTGAAGCTTGATGGCGTCGACCTGGGCAGCGTCGCTTACCTGCAGCGTGATGTCGGTCTGCAGGTACTGTTCGCTTCCCTGGAGATTGACCGTGAAGGTCTCGAGCGGCAGGTACACCGGAACCTTGGGCGCTTCTGCCTCCTTGGCGGTGGCGTGGCCACCCTGCATGAAAAACCACGCGCCGGCGCCACCCCCCAGCAGCACCACAATGGCGCCGACGATGATGAACAGTTTTTTCTTCGATTTCCTGGCCGGGGCGGCTTCCTCGGCCTCGGCGACTTCGACAGGTACGGCAGGTGCGGCCATCGATGCGTTCCTCTATAGGGGCAATGGGGGGCAGATGGTGGTCATTATCGAAAGAAACCCGCGTCTTCGATTCCGCAAAAAGAGGGGGAAAAGGGACGCATATCGTTTGATGCCGGGGCGACCGGGTCAGGCGAAGGTATCGACCAGGCCGCGTCCGGCGTGCCGGATCGGTACCTGGGCGGTCTGCAGGGTAGCCGGTGTGCCCGGATCCGTGCCGGGGAACGGGAGCGCGATGCGCTGCGCCTGACGGTCGGGCGTGTTGTTCTGTTGCTGCGGCGTATCGGCACTGACCGTTGCCTGCCCCAGCTGGATGCCGGCATCGTTCATCATTTCGCGCAGCCGCGGGAAGGCGGCTTCCAGCGCATGGCGAACTTCGGGCTGGGCCGAGAAGAAGCTGGCCGTGGCCTGGTCATTGGTGACATTCACCACGATCTGCAGCGGGCCCAGGTTGGGCGGGTTGAGGGTAAGCGAGGCGGTCTGCTGGGTGCCTGCCGCCATCCACACCAGTTTTTCGCCCAGTGCGTGTCCCCACGCAGCCGTTCCGACCGTCGGCGCCAGCCGGGGGGAGGCAGCGTCGGTGGCCACGAGCCCGGCATCGACCGCGAGGTGCGGTGCGGCGCGCATCGCAGCAGTGCCAGCGAGATCCGGCAGGGATTCGCCTGCCTGCGCGGAATCGGCGGCGCGGGCCGCCGCCAACTGCTCCTGGAAGGCCGCGGCAGTCTCTGCCGGCGTGGTCGTCCGTGCAGTCATGGCAGGCAGGTCTTCGCCGGGCAGGCGCAGGTCGGGCTTCTGGGTAACCTGGCCATTGCCGGCTCCGTGCACGGCCTGCATTCCGCGGTTGTCGACGGCTCGCTGCGCGGTTGGTGTTGCCAGTTTGTCTACCGCCGGTCCGGCAGCCTGCGCGACCGGAATGGCGCGCCCCTTGCGGGTATCCAGCAATGCGGCCGTGGCCTCCGGGATGACGGATGCCGGCTCTGCCGGGGTGGGCCGGGCGCCGGCCGGGGCCGCCGTCGGCTTGAACGCGTCCGGGTTGATCGCCAGCAAGGTCTCCGGTGCGGCCGCAGCCTCGTCTGCCGGAGTCTTCTCATCCTTGTCGTGTGCGGCTTTTTCGCCTGCCTTGGTCTGCTGCGCGGAATCGGTCTTGCCGGCGGGCCGGGAAGCCGGCTCGGTCTTGGTGCCGGTGTCCCTGCTTTCGCGCGGGGGCTCGTTTTTCCGGGCCTGGGCCATTTCGCCGGACAGCACCTGGCTGAACGGCGTGTCCGGGGCGCCGGAATCCACCTGTTTGCCGGCCTGGGGCATGGCCTGAGCCGCATTGCCGGGCGTGATCGTCATGGGGGTCGCGTTCATGGGATGTCTGTCCTGTCTCAGGAGGGGGTTCGTTTGTGCTGCGAACGCCGGGCGGCATGCTCGTCGTTCTGTTTCTGGTCACGCCACAGCTCGCGTTTCGACTGTTCCTTGTTTGCCCGTTCGGCCAGCGTGACGAAGGACATCTTCTTCTGCTCGCAGGCCTGCCAGGCCGCGCGCGCCTGGGCGATGCGGTGCTGGGCGTCGTTGACGACCTTCTGCTGGCCCGAGATGGCGTGGTCGAGCTTTTGCATGAACACATGGAAGTTGTTGAGATGTGTCGTGCTGATCCCGGCGGTCAGGCTGTTCTGGCAGCGTTCCGCATAGTCATTGCGGTACTGCATCAGCAGATCGAGCTTCTGTGCTGCCTCGTCTCCGGTGCGCAGCGCGACGCCCAGCAGCCTGGCTGCCTCGTCGGTTTCCTTGTGCGCCAGATCGATCAGGGTGTTGAGTGCGGAGGGGGTGGCCATTCAATGTGCTCGATTCGTTGGAGGCTTACTGGAACATGGATGCGAGTGCGGCCAGGCTTTCCTGCACGTCGGCGCGCTCGTGGATGGCCTGTTGCAGGAAATTCTCCATGCCGGCTTGCAGGCGGATGGCCTCGTCCAGCAGGGGGTCGGTGCCGGCGGCGTAGGCGCCGACGTTGATCAGGTCGCGGCTGCGCTCGTAGCGCGAATAGAGCTTCTTCAGGCGGCGCGCGAGCTGCTGCTGTTCCAGCGTCGTGATGTTGTGCATGGCACGGCTGATCGACTGTTCGATGTCGATCGCGGGATAGTG
>JAJZRT010000168.1 GCA_021802595.1 Pseudomonadota bacterium | reverse complement strand
AGCGGGACGGCCCCTTGCGTCAGTGACCGGATTCCCGCAACTGTCTTTCCCTGACCTCGTAGGCGGCTTTCAAGCAGGCGGCGTCCTGGCATTTGCCCCGGATTTCCTGCAGCCAGAAGAGCTGGGCCGTCTTGAGCTGGCGTCGCTCGTAATCGGTGTGCAGGCGTGCCATGGCGTCCCGGTAGGCGTTCGCGACCGAGAGATCGAGCACGGCCAGTTCCGGCGATGCGCAAACCATCTGCTCCGCCTTGCTCGTCACGCGTGCGCAGTCGAAGCTCGGCCTGATCTGAGCTGAAGTCGTCTGCTGCTCGGGTTTCGATGCGGCCGGCCCGGCAACGTGACCACTGAAAAGACTGCCCGGGCCGACGACGCCGATCCCCAGCATGACCAGGCCGATGGCGACGACGAGGATGCGCGAGCCGGCCGACGCCACGACCACGGAGAACTTTTCGATGAAGATCTTTCCGGATGCGCCGATCAGGACGAACAGCGAGCCGAGCAGGATCAACAGGATGTTGGGGTCAAGGTCCTTCAGGCTCATGCGCATCCTCCCGTGCAGAAAAATGATTTCTATCGTTCTGGAGTCACTATAGGCGCCAGGCGCGAAATCATCCCACCCGTTTGACGGGCTTGGGCCTCACCCATGAAAAAACGGCCCGGTTGGGCCGTTCACGTGAATCCGCACGCGCCTATTTTTTGCCTGCCGGCTCGTCGCCCATGCGCCAGATGTCCACGTCCTGGCCCTGCTCGCGCAGGCGTTCCGACTTGGCGGACAGGTAGCGCTGGAAGCTCGGCTCTTTTTCATACGCGCCGCTCAGCACGTAGGTCAGGATGCCCTGGGTGTGGAACAGCTTGAAGTAGGCCTCGGAGCGGATGATCTCCTTGCCCTTGGCGTCGAACAGCACGATGGAGGGTGCGTATTGGATATCGAGCGCCCGGGCCCATGCGCGCGCCGTGGTGGACTTTCCCTGCGGGGTGACCAGCGGCGTGTCCGACCACATGTTGAGCTGGATCGCATCGAACCCGGCAATGATGGCGCGCGTCTGCTTGTCCGACAGGATCCTCTTGTGCAGTTCGGCGCAGGCGGGGCAATCGCGCTGCTCGAAGAACACCGCAATCGGCCTGGCCTTGCCGCCCTTGCGCACGAGATTGAAGGGCGGCTTCTTGAAGAAGGATTCGTCGATCAGTTCGCTGCCCGTGGCAGGTGGCTGATGCGCGGCGAGGTAATCGAGGTAGTCGGATTCCTTCTTGCCGTGCGCCGCAAACTGCAGCGCAGTCATGAACCGGGCGGGCGGGATGTAGCCATTGAGCCGCAATACGGTTTGCCCGGCTTCGTCGAAGAACAGGATGGTGGGGGTGAACTGCACCTTGAGGCCGGCGGCGAACTGCTTCTCGGTCATGGACCGGTTGTCGAGGCCCTCGACCTCGCGGTCGCCCCACATGTTGATGGCGATCACGTCGAAGTGTTTCCGCAGATAGGTTTCGATGTCCTTCTGCGAAAGATTGCGTTCGACCAGGGCATGGCAGTAGGGGCAGCCGTCCTGCGTGAACAGGAGCATCACGCGCTTGTTCCTGGATTTGGCTTCCGCAATGTCTTCCCGCAGGTTGAGGAAGCTCGACTTGAACCAGCTCGGATATTCGGTCTGGACCGCGCCATGGAAAGCGCCCTCCTTCTTTTCCGCTGCGCCGGCAAGGCCGGAAAACAGCAGCAGGAGGCATGCGAACCACTTGAGGGAATGGGGCCAGTGCATCGAACGTGGGATCATGTGTTCTCCATCCCGGTTGCCGGAGCCGTCCTGTTTATTTTTCCCCGGGGCTTCACAAAGGTCTGCACGGCTAGCCTGCGTCGCCCAATTTGGCATTCAGACCTGGCTGTTTCAGCCATTCCAGAATGTCATCCGAAATTTCCTCACTGAGAGATTCCAATGTCGAGCAAGCTCGGAATGAGCCGCCAATCGTCTGGCGCCTGACTTCAAAATTTCCCAGCAGTTTGTCACCCTGCATGAGCTTCCCTTCCAGCACGAGCCACTTCGGTCCGGTCCAGCCTCCGCCGCCCAGTGTGTGGAGATTGGTGGCAACCAGTACCAGCCTTTTTCCGGTATTCGTGCTGGATTTATTCTCCGCTACGATCACACGCCCATCGGACTCCGCTGCCAGATAGCGCGGCATGGTGGTATTCCAGTCGCATTCCTTGCGGACGTCGTCATTCGCGACATCGTCGCTTTGATAGGGAATGCGCGAAGACACTTGCACAACGTCCTCGGCTCGAGCAGATGCTGTCGCAAGACAGGCCAAGGACACCGCGAACAATCCATGTATGGCTTTCATGACAATCTCCCTTTTTTGACAAAATAACAGAACAATAGCGGGCAGACCACGGTTTCCCGAGGGCGGTGGTTATATCGGGCAACAATGGCGCGTGTATCAAGGAGCAGGGCTCGAATGGACTCCACGCGCTTGACGGGCCCTGGCCTCGCGATGAGCGGATGCTGTTCTTCGTGAGGGGCGCCGGGTTACACTTTGTGTACTGCGGCCGTCTGGCCAATCCGGGGGGGAATAACAGACCATGTCCCAGCAGCATCCCATCATTGCCGTGACGGGCTCGTCCGGCGCCGGGCTGTCCACGATACGCCACACGTTCAAGTTCATTTTCGAGCGCCTGAACATCAAGCCCGCGATCGTTCATGGCGACGGGTTCCGTCGCTATACCGACCGGCAGTTCGCCGCACTGCTCGAGGAAGCGCGGGGCAGCGGCCGCAACGTGTCCTGGTTCGGGCCGGAGTGCAATCATTTCCAGGAGCTGGAGGCGTTTTTCCGGACCTATGGCGAATGCGGCAGCGGCATTTACCGCCAGTATGCGCATACGGCCGAGCACGGCGAGAAGCTGGGCGTGCCGCCGGGCGAGTTCACGCCCTGGTCGCCGCTGCCGCCGGGCAGCGATCTCCTGTTCTACGAGGGACAGCATGGCGGCGTGGTGGCCAACACCTGGACGCGCCGCAAGGTCGACTCGCGCCACTTCCCGCCGCAAATCGATCGCCGCACGGGGCGCCAGGGCGTCGACGTGGCCCGGCATGTGGACCTGCTGATCGGCGTGGCGCCCGCCATCAACCTGGAGTGGATCCAGAAGATCCACCGCGACTGCAGGAAGGGCACGTGCACGCCCGAGGAATCGGTGGAGACCATCCTGCGCCGGATGGACGACTACATCCATTACATCGTTCCCCAGTTCGGCCTGACCGACATCAACATCCAGCGCATGCCGCTGGTGGATACCTCCGACCCGTTCATCGCGCGCGACGTGCCGCTGGCCGACGAGTCGCTCTGCGTCATCCATTTCCGCGATCGCGAGCGCCATGATTTTCGCGATATGCTCAAGCGCATTCCCGATGCCTTCATGTCGCGCCCGACCACGATGGTGATTCCCACCAATAACCTGCGCCTCGCCCTCGGCGTGATTTGCAGGCCGATCCTGGCCCGGTTCATGGAGGCGCGCAGCGCGGCGGCGGAGTGAGACGTCGCTAAAGAAACACTGAACCCGTCCTTCGACAGGCTCGGGCTGCGTCGTGAGCTCGTCGAGGGGACGAACGGCACGCTGTTGATCTCGTTTGTGGTGAGCTTGTCGAACCATGGGCGAGGTCAACGTGTTCAGCGTTCCCCTGAAGCGTTCGTGCTCGATCAGGTGCGACAAGAGACAAGCCCGGGTCCCGTGGCGTGCCTGCTTCAAATGATGCGCAGGCTGCGGGGCACGCGGCGCCACCGGGGCAGGCCGTGTACGGCAAGGCCTGACCGCTCCAGGACCCAACGTCGGGACGGGACCACGCGGTAACATCGCAACTACAAAAATATCGGGAGGAGCCGCATCGTGAAAACCCTCGAGGAACGCCTCGCACAAGTCGAAGCCCGGCTGGAACGAATCGAGCGCCTGCTGCCGGCAATGCCGGCCACGCAAACGGCCGATCCCGCTTCCCGCGCCGAAACGCCGCCTGCCGCAGGTGGACAGGAAACGGTTCGACCGGCACATGCCGATCCGGCAATGGCGCGCCGGGTCATGGATCCGCAATACGGTATAACGGAATCGTCGCGGGCAGGCGGCAGCACCTTGTCGGTGACGCAGGTTCTGGGCTGGACCGGCGCGACAGCGCTGGTGCTGGCGGTGGCCTACCTGATCCGGCTGGCGCTGGATGCGGGCTGGCTGACGCCGGAGCGGCAGTTGGCGCTGGCCGTGCTGTCGGGATTTGCACTGATCGGCGCGGGGCTGAAGCTACGTTCCGCGGACAGGCAGTATGCAAGCCTGTTGCCCGCGGGCGGCCTGGTGGTGTTGTTCCTCGCGATCTACGGCGCGCACCTCTACTACCAGCTGATCGGGGTGCAGATGGCGGCGGGTGCGGTGTTCCTCACCTGCCTTGCGGCGCTGTGGCTGGGGCGGATGTTCGAGAGCGAGGTCTATGGCCTCTTTGCGGTCGTGGGTTCGTACTCGGCTCCGTTTCTGCTGCATACGCTCGCCGGTTCGGTGGTCGACCTGGTGATCTACTTCTCGGCCTGGAGCGTGCTGTTCTGTCTCTATTCCATCTGGATCGCCGTTCGTCGTCCCTATCTGCTCGCGGCCTATCTCGCGCTGCTCGGTTTCCAATTTCTGTGGAACCAGATGGCGCCAGACGAATGGGAGGCGGCCTTTGCCTTCCAGGCCTTGCAGTTTGCAATCTTCCTTGCCGGCGCGATCGCCTTTTCGGTACGGCATCGCCGTCCGATGCGGAGCCAGGAGGCAATGGCCCACCTGCCGCTGCTGCTGATTTTCTATGCATTGCAGTACGGACTGCTCGAGCGTCACATCCCATCATTCGCACCCTGGATTGCGCTCGGCAGCGTGGCCGTATTGCTGGTTGCTCACCTCGTCGCGAAGCGGGTGCTCGGGGCGCTGCCGGCGAGTTCGATGCTGGTGGGCACCTATGCAGCGCTGGCAGTTTTCCACGCGGGCTACATGGAGTTGTTGCCGGCCGCGTTCGCGCCCTGGGTGGCCTTGCTGCTGTTGCCTGCGCTGGGTCTATACGTCCGCACGCGCGGCGAGCATGCGTCGCTGCTCTGGCCGGTGCGCACGCTGGTTCTGGTGATCTTTGTGCTCAACTACCAGCGCGTCGTGATCGGCTCCGGCCTCGATGACGTGCCGGCACACGAGGTGCTGGCGCTGCTGTACGCAGCGTCGCTCTATGTCGCCTACGTGTTGGTGCGTCGCACGCCGAATCTGGCCGATTTCGCGACGGTCGCACTCTACGTCGGACACGTTGCGATGATGAGCGCTGCAGTACAGATTCTGGATGGCCGGCTCGCGGTTTCGTTCGCCTGGGGCGTGGTGGCGCTCGCCTGCCTGGCGCTGGCGTTCCGTACCCGCGACAAGCTGCTCGGCAAGTCCTCGCTGCTGATCTTTGCAGCCTCCGCCGCCAAGGTCATGCTGTTCGATCTTTCGCATGCTGCGCCCCTGGTGCGCATCGGTCTGCTGGTCGTGCTCGGCGTGACGCTGTACGCGGGCGGCTGGATGTACAAGAAGGTCGACCAGCTGGATGGCCAGGCGGTTGCGGGCTAGGCAGCGAAACCCACGCTCTTGAGCCGGCCACTTTCACGCCAATTCGCCCGGAACGCAACGACGACGGGGCAGGCCTTGCGTCAGCGTATCGGATGCAAGACCTGCCCCAGGTTGCGCTGCGGCGTTCAGTACGTGCAGCGAGGCCTACTTGCTGCAGGTGCCGTTCTTGGCCAGATCAAGGCTCGCGATGGCCTGCTTCGCTTCGTCCTCGTTCACGACTTCCAGGTTGGCGCCGCCGACAAATACGCCGAGTTTGATGTACTGGCGGATGTAGTAATTCCGCCCTGCCGCGGTTTTGATCGCGAGGTCGTTGGGTGAGAATTCGGATTCGGTCGAGATCTTGTGTTCCTGGTCGCCTTTGACTTCTTCGTAGAAGAAGACATCCGGCGCGGATTCGCCCAGGCACTTGCCGTCTACCCAGAGGTTCTTCTTGAGCGCCTTGCCGACGAAGCTGTCGCGATAGACATATAGCCCGGCGTTGCCAGCCGAGGGCGGATTGAATTGTTTGGCCTGGGTTGAGGCGTCCTTGCTTTCCATTGGAACCGAGGCACACCCGGATACCAGGACAGCGGTCAGTGCCGCCGTGGCAATATGCTTATTCATTGGTTACTCCCCCTTTGTTTATGGATGAATGCGCGCAAGGCATGCGTTGCATCCGGCCCCTCGCTTCCAGCGAGCTGGACGGGTAGGGCAAGACATTCCGTTGCGAGCCTGCGGATTATAAGGGGCGAGCGGCCATCCCTCCTGAATAGGCAATATCCCGTCCAGGGATTCTCCTGTGGCCACATCACCCCGGGATCGTTCGCTCTTCATCCTCGTTTTGCGGTTTGATGCGTTGCACCCAGCACCGCGCCGATCGTCACCAGGGCGACGCCTACCACGGTCACGGCATCGAGGGATTCCTTCAGCAGGGGGACGGCAGCGACGGCCGAGATGCCCGGCACCATGGCCAGCATGAGGGTGGCCCGCTGCGGTCCGATGTTGTGGATGGCATAGGCGAAGAGCAGGCCTGCAATCGAGGCGGCCAGGATGCCCTGATACACGCCCTGCAGCAGGACGAACGACAGCGGAACGGTGGCGATGGCCTTGGGCAGGAACAGCAGATAGACCGGCGTGTAGCAAACCATCGAAATCACCGCGATGCCAATCGTGGCGTCGAGCGGCGAGACATGCCAGTGCTTGAGCAACAAGCCGAATGAGGCATAGCAGAGTGCGGCAAGCAGGAAGAACACATCCCCCACCCATTGATGGGCGGGCGCCCCGGCAAACTGGCCGAAGCTGTGGAGGCCGATCAGCACGATCCCCAGGCCTGCGACCAGCAGGGCGAATTCGGACCGGATGCCGGGGCGGTGCCCGAGGATGAGCCAGGCGATCAGTGCGGTCGCAAACGGAATGCCGCCATTGACCAGGATGCCCGCATGGGCGGCCGGCGCCAGCGAAAAGCCCGAGTAGACCAGCAAGCCGTAGCTCATGCCGCCGAACGCGGCGAGCACGGCCAACCGCGGCCACGCGAGGCGTCGCCATCGGGCCAGCACGAACGGCAGACATACGATGCCCGAGAAGAGAAAGCGGATGGCCGCCATGTCATAGGGCGTGAGCGGGCTGCGCCCACCCAGCCGGGAGACGATGTTGAATCCGGACCAGACCACGACGACTGCAGCCGCAGCCGCTAAGCCTTTGAACAGGTGGCGGCGGTGGGCCGGAGCAGGGAGGGCTTCAGCTGTCATACGATGGAATCCCGGGACAAGCGGTAGCGCGCACCTTACCACTGGCAGCGCAAACGCTTGCCTGATGGCGCCCGTTCAATACGGCGTGCCGTCCTTGTGGAAGAAGCGCCACTGGCCGCCGGAGAAGGTGGCGAACAGGTCGTCGTCGGGGTAGGTGACTTCATCGCCCGGCGTGCGGTCGCCGATTTCCAGATACAGCACGTCTTCCCCGGTTTCGTTCAATAGCTGGCTGGCATTGCCGGTGCCGGC
>JAJZRT010000167.1 GCA_021802595.1 Pseudomonadota bacterium | reverse complement strand
GCAACTTGCCCACACGCGGGCCCGCTCTATCGGCTTCGTGTTCCAGTCCTTCAATCTGCTGCCGCATCTGACGGCACTGGAGAACATCCAGCTCGCACTGTGGTTCGGCGGCAAGGGAAGCAAAGACAGCAACGCGCGGGCGATGGCCCTGCTCGATTCGGTGGGGCTGGCGGATAAGGCGCACCTTACCCCCGGCGCGCTCTCCGGCGGCCAGCAGCAGCGCGTGGCGGTGGCGCGCGCGCTCGCCAACGATCCCCACATCCTGTTGATGGACGAGCCCACCGGCAACCTCGACTCGGCTGCCGAAGCGGACCTGCTTGCGCTGCTCGGGCGTCTGCACGCGCAGGGGCGAACCATCGTCATGGTCACCCACAACCCCGCCGTGGCGGAGTATGCGCAGCGTATCGTGCGCGTGAAGGACGGGCGCGTCGAGGAGGATCACCATAATGGCAATTAGCGGGAGGTTGGCGAGCGCTTTGGTCCTGCTCGCGACCCTGGGCGCGGCAGTGGCTGCATATGCCCTGACGGGGCAAAACGCTGCGCCTGCCACGCCCGCTGCGCCCGTTGTGACATTCACGACCCTCGAGAGCCGTCAGATCAGACTCCAGGACCAGCAAGGCAAGATCGTCATGGTCATCTTCTGGGCGACGAGCTGTTCCATCTGCATGGGCGAGATGCCCGATCTCATTGAAACCTACCGCCAATACCAAGCGCGCGGTTTCGAGCTGATCGCGGTGGCCATGGCCTACGACGACCCGGAGCAGGTCAGGAAATTCGCGCGCAGCAAAGGCCTGCCATTCCGAGTGGTGCTGGACACGAGCGGATCACTCGCGCGCTCGTTCGATGACACCAAGGTCGTTCCCACCACCTTCCTGATCGACCGACACGGGAAGCTCGTATCGCAGACGCGCGGCGCGATCGATTTCGCGAAGCTGCGTCAGTACCTCGATAGAAGCTGAGAAAGGAATCAGTATGCGCAGGTTATTCTCGAAATACGCCGTTATCGCGGCGATCCAACTGCTGGCGCTTCAGAGTGTTTTCGTGCCGGGTGTGGCAGCAGCCGAAGAGCCGCTGCCGCCCGATGAGGCGTTCAAGCTCAAGGTCTCGGTCCGGGGTTCCGACACGGTCGTTGCGGAATTCACGCCGGCAAAAGGCCATTATCTCTACAAGAACAAGACCTTCTTCGCGCTGAAGAATGCGGGCGGCGTGCTGATCAAGGAGGTTCGGCTGCCCCCCGGCGAGGTCAAGAACGACCCGTTCTTGGGCACGATGGAGACCTACAAGAAACCTTTCCGGGCTGAAATCGTATTGGACCGCAAGCCGGCCGCGAAGCACCTGACGTTGCTTGCGAGCTACCAAGGTTGCAACGAAAAAGTCGGTGTCTGCTATCCGCCGCAACAGAAGTCTTTCGATCTGGTGCTGCCGTAAATCTCCACCATGAAGAACACCCTCAACAAATTCGCCGTTCCGTGCGTCCTGGCATCGCTGTTGGGAGGATGCGTGAGCTTTCAGCCCAAGCCCCTGTTGCCCGCCCAAACCGCATCCGCGTTTGAATCCCGTTCGCTGGACAGCGCCGGGCTGCGGGATTTCGTTCGGCAAAACCTACCGCAAGAGGCTGCTCCATGGCCGCCAAAATCGTGGGACTTGACGCACCTTACGCTGGTCGCGTTTTACTTTCATCCCGACCTCGATGTCGTGCGCGCCAAATGGGGTGTGGCCGAGGCAGGCACCATTACGGCGGGGGCACGGCCCAATCCTGCCTTGGACGTCTTCGGTCAACGCAATGCCCCGAGCGGGGGTTTCCCGTGGACTTGGGGACTGAATTTGAACATTCCGGTAGAGACCGCAGGCAAACGTGGCTACCGGATCGACCAGGCGCAGCACATGTCGGAGGCCGCCCGTAGTGGGCTCGCCAGCACCGCTTGGCAGGTCTACAGCCGGGTACGCGCAAGCCTGGTCGGCCTGTATGCAGCCCACGAAAGGGTCGCGCCCCTCAAAGAGCAGGAGGCGCTCTTGTCAGAGATAGCCGGCCTGTTGGATCGAAGGCTCCGTGCCGGAGAGGTTTCCGTCGCAGACGTGGCCCAGGCCCGGATCACGCTCCAGCAGACCAGGCTGGCGTTGAGCGAAGCGCAGAAACAGGAGACCGAGGCACGCATCAAGCTTGCCGCGGCAATCGGCGTGCCGGCGGCGAGCCTGGCGGACAGCGCGGTGTCGTTCAACGGGCTTGACAGCGTTCCCGGTCCCAACGATCTGCCCGCGCCCGAGGTGCGTCGAGAGGCCCTCCTGAACCGCGCAGACATTCTGGCTGCACTGGCGGAATACGAGGCGAGCCAATCCGCCCTGCAACTCGCGATCGCCAAACAATACCCCGATCTCACCTTGGGTCCGGGCTACCAATGGGATCAAGGCGTCAATAAGTGGTCCCTCGGCTTGTCTCTCGTCCTTCCACTTCTCAACCGCAACGAGGGCCCCATCGCCGAGGCGGAGGCCCGGCGCACGCAGGCGGCGGCGGATTTTACCGCCCTGCAGGCGAGGGTGATAAGCGACCTCGATTTGTCACTGGCCGCCTACCGCGCGGTTTCGCAGAAGCTTCTAACTGCCGATCAACTTGTCACCGAGCAGGAAAGGCGCCAGGCCTCCCTGGAAGCGTGGTTCCGTGCCGGCGAAACCGACCGGCTCGCCCTGGCCGAGGGCGCGTTCGAACTGCTATCCGCCAAGCGCGCCCGGCTTGACACCCTGATTCAGGGGCAACAGTCCCTGGGGGAGCTGGAAGATGCCATACAGCGTCCTTTGGCCCCTAACTCGTCTTTTCCCGCGATTTCCGCGGCAAGTCCCCGCAAAGAGGAAACCCAACAATGAAAGGCAAAATGATTCTGATGATTGGCGCCGCAGCCGGCGCATTAGCGATCGCAACCTGGGGCATCGCCGAAAAGAATGAAGCGGGGCAGCATGAGGTCGAGAAGCCCGGCGAAACACGGACGGAAGCGCACGGGGAAACAGCCGAACCAGCGCTTGCCCTGGACAAGCAGACCGTCGTTCTGAGCGGCATCGTGACAAACGCCCTCAAGCCTGTCAGTCACCAGCAGGAAACCCAGGCTTTCGGCACGGTTGTTCCTCCCCAGGATTTCATTGACCTGCGCAACCGGTACATCGGGGCGAAAGCCCAAGAGGAGAAGACACAAGCCGCGCTGGCGGCTTCGAGCAGGGAATACGAACGGCTGCACGCCCTGAATGCGGATGTCCGCGATGTATCCGACAAAGCCTTGCAGGCGGCCGAAGCGGTCTGGCGGTCCGACGAGGCGACCCTGCGCGCGTCACGCGCGAATCTTGCGGCCATCGAGGGGAATGCCGCCCAACAATGGGGCAGCGTTCTCGCCAAGGCCGTCCTGGGCGGAGGCCCCCTGTTCCGCCAGCTTATGAGCCAGCAACGAGTCGTAATACAGGTCAATGTCCCCGCCGGCATGGTCGTTTCATCGCCTCCCAAAACCGCGAGGGTCCAGGGCCCGGACGGCAGTTACGCAACGGGTGAGCTGATCTCCCGAGCACCCCGAGCCGACCCGCGCTTCCAGGGCGCGAGCCTGTTCTACCATGCGCCGGCAACCGTTCTGCTTCCCGGCATGACCGTCACCGCTTACCTGCCGGCCGGCGCGGCTTTGCCGGGAGTGATCGTTCCCGCGTCGGCCGTGGTGTGGTGGCAAGGCAAGGCATGGGTTTACGTGCAGCCGCGCCCAGGACATTTCGAGAGGCGCGAGCTGCCCACGAGCAACCCGACGGAAGACGGCTGGTTCGTGTCGCAAGGGTTCGCGCCTGGCGAGACCGTGGTCGTCACCGGGGCGCAGCAATTGCTTTCCCAGGAATTCCGCTCCCAAATCCAGTCGGGCGAAGAGGGAGAGGAAGGGGGCGAGAAAGGCGAACATGGAGAGAAGGGCGAGCGCAAATGACCAGCGGAACTCCCGGCATGCTCGCCGCCATTGTGCGTTTTTCCTTGCGCTTCCGGGGCGTGGTCATTGCGCTGGCGTGCATCCTAGTGGCCTATGGGCTCTATGCCCTGTCGCGCGCCACATTTGACGTATTCCCCGAATTCGCCCCGCCACAAGTAGTGATTCAGACCGAAGCCACGGGACTGTCGCCGGAACAGGTGGAAGTGCTGGTCACCCAGCCGATCGAGAATGCGGTCAACGGCGCTCCGGGGATTGAGACGCTGCGTTCGAATTCGATCCAGGGACTCTCGGTGATCACCGCGATATTCAAGCCCGGCAGCGATATCTATCGCGATCGGCAGGCCCTCGCGGAGCGGCTTGCCGGCGTTTCTTCCCGGCTGCCGCAAGGGATTCGCCCTCCGGAGATGTCCCCGCTCACGTCCTCCACGAGCGTGGTGATGGCTTTGGGCCTCACCTCGGACAAGCGCTCCCTCATGGAGTTGCGCACGATCGCCGACTGGACGCTGAAACCCAGGCTTCTGGCCGTTCCCGGCGTCGCCAAGGTAGCCGTATTCGGCGGCGAGGTGAAGCAGCTTCAAATCCAGGTCGAACCCCAGCGTCTGGTCAAATTCAACGTGTCCATCGAGGACGTGCTCGCCGCGGCCCGCCAAGCGACCGGCGTGCGCGGCGCAGGGGTGATCGACGGGGCGAACCAGAGGCTCATCCTGCAAAGTGAAGGCCAGGCTCTCACTGCGGACCGCATCGCCAGAACGGTCATTCTTCATCAAAACGGGATGAATGTGACGCTCGGCGACGTGGCGAGGGTAGTCGACGCCCCGGCAACGCCCATCGGCGCCGCCGCTGTGATGGGCAAGCCGGCCGTGCAACTGGTGGTCTCGGAGCAGTATGGCGCCAACACGCTGGAAGTGACCGAGCGCATCGAGCAGGCGCTGCAGGATATCCGCCCGGCGCTGAATGCCCAGGGGATCGTTCTGGATACGGTCTTCCGGCCGGCGAATTTCATCCAGATCGCCACGCGGAACGTGGAGGCTTCCCTGGCGATCGGGGCGGTGCTGGTGGTTATCGTGCTGACGCTGTTCCTGTTCAACCTTCGGACCGCCGCCATTTCCTTGGCGGCGATCCCCCTTTCCCTCCTCGCCGGCACGACGGTCATGGAGTACCTCGGGCTGAGCCTGAACACCATGACCCTGGGCGGGCTTGCCATCGCCATCGGCCTGCTGGTCGACGACGCGGTGATCGTGGTGGAAAACATCTATCGCCGCCTGCGGGAAAATCGCCAGGTCGAAAGCCCGCGCGCCACCTTCGACGTGGTCCTCAATGCCGCGCTGGAGGTGCGCAGCGCCGTGGTTTATGCCACGCTGGTCATCACCATGGTCTTCCTGCCCGTGCTCACCATGTCCGGCGTGGCGGGCCGCCTGTTTGGGCCGTTGGGCGTGTCCTACATCCTGGCGACGCTCGCCTCCCTCGTGGTGGCGCTGACCGTGACGCCGGCCCTGTGCTTCATCCTGCTGGAAAACCATCCTTTGCCGGAGCGGGAGCCACGGCTCGTGCGTTGGCTCAAGGCCAGATACCGTTCTCTCCTGGTGAGCGTGGAACGGCATCATCGCGGCGTGGTCATCGCCGCGGCACTCGCCACAGTGTCAGGATTGGCCATACTGCCGTTTCTTGGAGGCGAATTCCTGCCGGAACTCAAGGAAGGGCATTTCATCGTTCACATAGCCCTGGTACCCGGCACTTCGTTGCAGGAGTCCTTGCGCGTGGGGCTCCACGCCACGGCGGAGCTTCTCAAGCTTCCGGTCGTTCGTACGGTCGCGCAAAGCACAGGCCGGGCCGAAGGGGCGGACGACGTTTTCGGTACCCATTACAGCGAAATGAACGTCGACCTCAAACCGGTCGAAGGCGAGGCCGCCGAACGTGCCCAGGCCGATATGCGCGACGCCCTGGCACGGCTTCCGGGAGTCAACTCTTCTGTCAAGACCTTCCTCACCGAGCGGATCGAGGAAACCCTGTCCGGGTATACGGCTTCGGTGGTGGTGAACGTGTACGGCAACGACCTGGACACCCTGGATCGGGAGGCCCAGGAAATCGCCCAGGTGCTCAATCGGGTTCCGGGTGCGACGGAGGTGCAGGTGCAGTCCCCGCCGGGAACCCCTCAGCTCATCGTGCGGCTGCGACCTGACGCGTTATCGCGCTGGGGATTTGATCCCACGCAGGTGCTCGACGCCGTCCGTACCGCCTATCAGGGCGACGTCGTCGGCCAGGTGTACGACGGCAACCGGGTCTTCGATGTCGCAGTGATTCTCGATGCGCGGCAAAGGAAAAACATCGCCGGCGTCGGCGAACTCACCTTGCGCAACCCGAACGGAACCTATGTGCGTCTGAGCCAATTGGCGGACATCTACGAAAGTTCCGGGCGCTACGTGGTGCTCCACAACGGCGCGCGGCGGGTGCAGGCCATCACCAGCAACGTGTCGGGCCGGGACGTGAAGTCGTTTGTCGCGGACGCCAAGAAACAGATTGCCGCCAAAATCAAGCTGCCGGAAGGCACCTACGTGGAATTCGGCGGGGCCGCCGAAGCACAGGCCAGGTCCAGCCGCGACCTGCTCGTCAATTCCGCCCTCGCCGGCGTCGCAATCGTGCTGTTTCTGTCGATGGTGCTGCGGAATTACCGCAACCTGGGCCTGGTGCTCGTCAATTTGCCGTTTGCGCTCGTGGGCGGCGTGGTCGCGGTGGCGATATCCCGGGTGGGCGTGTCGGTCGGGGCGCTGGTCGGATTCGTCACCCTGTTCGGGATTACCTTGCGCAATTCCGTGATGATGCTTTCCCATTACGAGCATCTCGTGACGGTTGAAGGTATGCAATGGGGAGTTGAAGCAGCGTTGCGGGGGGCGACAGAACGTCTCACGCCGATTCTCATGACCGCGCTGGTAACCGCGCTCGGACTGCTGCCGCTGGCTTTGGGCGCGGGTGCGCCGGGCCGCGAGATAGAGGGGCCGATGGCGATCGTTATCCTGGGCGGCCTGTTCACGTCCACTGCCCTTAACCTTCTCATCCTGCCGGGTCTCGCATTGCGCTATGGTCGGTTTATCCGCAGTAGCGACGCCGGGTAGTTTCGGATCACACTCATTTCATTACCCGCCGCAACAGAAAGCATTTGCGATGCGATTGCCGTCTCAGGAATGGCAATCGTGCTGATTGCTTCCTCAACGCCGGGGCGACCATGACTTGCCTTGCGCCCCCCGGAAGCGTTAGGCGCAGTTTACTCACTGAAACACGATGGGTTATAGTGGCTCCATGTTCCGCAAGAAAATACGCCGGTCAATCGCTTTTCTCTGCGCCGTGATCCTGATCTCGAGTCAGTTCGCGGTCGCGGCGTACGCCTGCCCGCAGCAGATGACTCCTTTCGCGGCACCGAACGCTGCCGAAGAAACCGACATGTCGTCCGATTGTGCGCGTGAAATGGGGAGCAAGCCCTCCCCTTTGTGCAAGGCGCACTGCGACCCGTCCGCACAGTCGGATCAGGTTCCGGCAATGCACCTCCTGC
This sequence comes from Pseudomonadota bacterium, assembly GCA_021802595.1. Next base: position 79 of record JAJZRT010000167.1, on the reverse strand, counting down.
CGTTTGCATGGGTGGGACTCTGGGTCGTGTCGCATCTCGATTCAGCCGACCAGCCTTCCTCACGACTCCTCCATAACGG
>JAJZRT010000166.1:2084-7565 GCA_021802595.1 Pseudomonadota bacterium | reverse complement strand
GCTGTGACGACCACCCTGACCGTGACTGAAAATGCTGGCAGCGCTGGCACCAAGGACGTTCGTACCCTGGACGCTTCCGCAAGCGCTGGTGGTATCACCTTTGCTGGCACTGTCACTGGCGGCACTGCAGGCTCTCTTGCCGCGATCAAGACCGGCGCTGGTGCTGACACCGTGACCATTGCGACCGCAACCCTGAAGGACGATCCGGCCACTGCGACGGTGAACGAAGCAGTGTCTGCTGTGCTGGAAACCGGCGCTGGCAACGACACTCTCACGATCAACACCTCCGGCACTGGTACGACCAATGTTGAGGCTGGCGAAGGCAACGACACCGTTACGCTGACCGCTGACGGCTCTGGCATCCTGACCGTGAATCTGGGCGCAGGCAATGACACATTCAAGGGCGCAGGTGCAGTTTCCGCAACCGACGTGATCAACGCTGGTGACGGTGTCGACACCCTGCTGCTGAGCATGGTGGGTGCTGCCAACATCGGTGCTTTCAGCAACTTCGAAACCTTCGACGCTGCTGCTCTGGGCAAGACCCTGGACGTTGAAATCCTGGCTGCCAAAAACACCGTGACCGAGTTCGTTGCTTCGGCTGATGTCGGTGCCACTGCTGTGCTGACCAACGTCGGCGCTGGTGTGGGCTTCCGCGCCACTGGCGACATGACGACCAACGCTCTGACGCTGACGCAGAAGACCGCTGGCGCCCTGACGGTCACTTTGGATGCTGACAAGACCAGCACCACGGCTCAGAACGACACCAACCTGAAGGCTGTGGCTTCGAACGCTACCTCCCTGAAGGCCGTGTTCGACGTGAATTCTGGCTACGTCCAAAACGGCGCTAACCTGAATGACCAGACGATCACTCTGAGCGGCATCAAGGCTACGACTCTGGAAGTGGTTTCGGGCGGTACCAACGCTACCAACGTTATCAAGTTTGCTACCGATGACGTGAGCGGAACGGATGCCAAGTCCACCCTCAAGACCATTACCATCTCTGGTGACCAGCTGTTGAAGTTTGAAGCTGCTGATCTGACGCTTAACGGCTCGACCAACGACATCGAGATCAACGCCTCTGCCATGACCGGTGGCCTGGTGACGACGCTCGATAACGTTAAGGCCACCGGCTCTCTGTCGCTTGGCTCTGGCGATGACGTTATCACCGTTCAAACGGGCGTTGCAACTGATGTGGCAACGATCATCGGTGCCCACCGCAAGGTCGCTGGCGTTGAGAAGGGTTCTGCTGAAGACCTGACCGCTATCAGTAACTATGACGTGTTCAAGCTGGCGAACGCGATCCAAGCTGTCGACGACACCACTGGTACCGCAGACGCATCGGTCAAGGACGGTAAGATCACCTTCAAGGGCGCTGGTCCTGCGACGCTGGATCAAGCTGTTACCTTTGCTCAGGCCCTGATCGACCAGAACGAAGCAGCTGTCTTCGAATATGTTGGCAAGTCCTACATCTTCGCTGAAGGCGGTACCGATGGTGCTGGTACTGACGTGCTGATCGAGCTGACTGGCGTGACTGGTCTGAACGGTCTGGACGTGGTCAACAACACCGCCGGCACGCTGTACGTGTTCTAATCTCCCCCGGAGACAAGCACCCGCCCTCGGGTAGGTGCTTGAGGTGATTGAAACCCTGTCCTTCTCACGAGGGACAGGGTTTTTTCCTTAAGGGCCTTGGTGCAGGGTCTTTACGGAAGAAAAGGGAGGCAACGTGAACGAAGAAAAAGAACTCGCTCTCAGGAAGTACGCTGAGCTTTACGAGCATTCGAGGGCAGTGCTCGCAGAAGAATTGGCGAGATCGCACCGCGCTGATGAAAAGGCAAGCAAATATCTGACGGCACTGTCACTGGTGCTCGGTGCGCTGGTGTTCTTTTTTCAGCAGTTGGTGGACAAGAAATTGCTGCCACCGCAAGGAATGCTCGACTGCCTGATCTTTCAGGCCATGATCGTACTTTTTGGTGCAGCCCTGTTGGCGTGGTGGTTTGTTTTTTCTTGCCTGCGCAACGACAAATTCGTCAAGGCGCCGCTGGATCAGACAACGATCAACTTTTACGATGCGAACGAACTGATTGATATCTACTATGCGATGGCCAAAGGCAATATGGACGCATTGGCGCAGAACAAGTGCGTGGGCGACCGCAAATCACAAGCGCTCTACCGTGGCTACTGGGCCATGAACGTTGCGGTTGTTGCTGTTGCCGTTCTGTTCTTGTTGCTGCTGGTGCGGCACTGGAACTTGCCGACACCTTGAAAACTGGAGACAGAAATGAGCGATCAACCAACTGAAAAACCGCAGGGCGTGCAACCGACGCCGCCAGCAGCGTCACAACAGCCGCAGCCTGGAGGACTCCAGCCGAATAGAAATATTCAACCGCCCCAGTACCAGATCGTTACCGAAGGCTATGACCCGCGAGCAGATATAGCCCACAAAGACAAAACGGGTAGATAGATTTCGGATGCCCAGGAGGTTCGATCCCGCCCTGGTCGCCGTGCTCATCAACCGCGAGCACAGCCGCCTGTCGAGCCAGGTCAAGACGCTGGAGAAAGCGCTACACGCGCCATTTTCCGACAAGGAACATCAGCGCCTGGTCCAATTGGCCGCCAACTGGCGTTCGCTGCTGGCCTTTGACGACGGCGCGCCGACGCTCGCCGACGCACTTGAAGCGTTCATCGCTGCGTACCAGCAGCAGTCACCCGACCAAGAGAGGCTGCACGACGAGGTGGTCTTCCAAGCCGGCGTCTACCGCATGGGCCACTGGGCACTGGTCAAGCACTTCATCCCCGGCGTCACCGACTGCCTGGACAACTTCGGCAGCGTTCTTCCCAAGCACCGCGATGCCTTCAAGCGGCGGTACGAGGCCGAGGGCAATCTGTCGGTCGAAGCGCAGTCGCAACTGCTCAAGGCCCAGTACGCCTTGATCCCCAACCGCCGTGACCCGTACCGCCACGAGGAGATGAAACGCAGAGGGCTGGTCACCGCCGACGGCATCGTGCCGATGGGCGTGAAGGAAGCGCTGGCGTTGATCGAGCGCGAGGAGGCGCAGGCCGAGCCTCGGCCCAAGTGCGGAGTGGTGGCGTGGGTGGCGGATCGGTTTGGGCAGGGGTGAATCAATACGGCTTCTGCCCTCGGGAGACGAACCGGTCATAGCTGTCCTCCAGCGGCTCCTCGTCCTCATCCCGCCGCCGCCAGCGCTTCTCCGCCTCCGGCATCACCAGCAAGGTCAGCCCGAAGTCCGTACCCACGCTTGGCAGCGGTTTGAGCTGAAACTCTACCCTGCTGTCCTGCCCATGACCATGGGTTCACGCTATCTCAAGTGTCTGAGATAATAAATTATCCCAAATGAGACAGGGAGGCTGTGGAGCATGGCGAAGTCATTCAAGAACGGCGTTTCCCTGCATCGTCTGCTGGAGGCGTCTCCACTGGCCGCGCTGGAAGGGTTTCTTGCCACTGTCGACAAAGGACAGTACGCGGCGATTTTCAGCGATGTGCAGTGGGCGTCGGCCACTGACGCAGCCAGCATCCAGGCCATTCGCGCTCAACTCCTCGACATCGCCAGCGCGCTCAAACCCGACGCCGCTGTTCCCCTTGACCGCCACGCCCACCGCATCCTGACGCTGGCCGAAGGGCGTGGTGTTGAGACCGTCACGCGGGTTGCCGCCAAACTATTCGAGCAAGTCCACATCGACGCCTTTGCTGCCCAGCTCGATGATCTCGGTCGTAGCCTGTGGCTCTATCAGCACCAGTCGCTGCTGTTCGACGAAGCCGAGAACCTTTTCTACGCCGACCATTACCGCAACTTCGGGCGGATGTACGAGGCCTTCGAACTGGATGCGAATGCCAAGGTGGATTTCGTCTGGGACGATGCCGTCAAGGCAGCGCTGGAGGAGCAGATCCAGGAGAGGCTCGAACTCACCGGTCGATGCACGGTGACGCACCTGCAGGTCGACAAGAAAGACGCCGCCGGCCAAGACATCCCGCAACACCTGCTGATCGTGCGCCATGGTGGGCCGCTGTCCAGCGTCGCCGAATACCAGGAAGCCGATGGCAGCCGCCAGGAGCGCTACTACCGGCCGCTCAACGAGGCGACCTTGCTGTTTTCACCTGACGAGGGTGTGATCGAGGTGTTCTCGGCCAGCCCCTCGGTGCGCCAGCAGGTGGCTGGCTGCTTTGCGGAGACGGGGCTCAAGCTGGATCTTTCAGGCAAGCCCCTCACGCTCAAGCAATACAACATGGGGCGCTTTCTGGACTCCTTGCGCCTGACGCCACCCAGGGTGGACGGCTTCGACATCGAGCACGTCGCCGTGGTGGAGGTCGACGCCCGCCCGGACAACTACAAACACCGCGCCAGCCTCAAGGTCACCGCCGATGACGATATCGAGGCGGTGGCCGAATCGCTCTTCGGCAAGGATCACCTCTTCAGCCGGGCGGCTTGCATCAGCCGTGTGGTCATTTCCGTGCGCTACACCCAGCACGGCAGCGACAAGACCAAGACGCTGAACATCACCCTGTCCGACCCGAACCGCTGCAATCTGCGCAGCAACCGCGACCCGGTACAGCGGGATCTGGGCTATGCGCTGCTGACCGCCTGGGGCATCCTCCACCAGGTCAAACCCCTGACGACGGCGGACGAGCGCGCGCTGTTTCCGGCGCTGCTGCAACTCTTTGATCAGGTCACCAAGGAGGTGCCTGGCAAGTTCTTCATCGAGCGCAGCATCGATCCGCAACCGCTGGCTGACGGCGGTTTCATCGAACGGCGTGGCCGCCAGCAGACCCTGCTGATCGACACCGACGACATTGTGCACGAGGTGCCCGTGCGCTCGGCCGGCAAGCACGGCTGGATCGCCTATGACCATCCGGTCGACGGTAGCCGTGTCGAACTCCCCGCCAGCGCGGCCGACAAGTACGCCGTCCGGCGCGACTGGCTCGATGAGATCGTGCACAAGTGCCTCAAGCCCCAGCTCGACAGCGTCGCGCTGAACAAACTTGACGAGTGTCTGACCTACCTCGGGGATATCGCCTTGGGTGGGGAGAGCGTACCGTGCTACATCGCCCGCGATCTCAAGAATCTACAAACCCTGCAGCGGCTCGACATTCTGCTGCGCGCCAAGAGCGACAAAGGTATCGGTCTGATCCTGTCGGCTGGGCGTGCTCATCCACTGTGCCTGGGGCCCAATGTGGTCACCCCGGTCGCCGATCATTTGAGTGCCACGGGCGAGACCTTGCTCGACATCGAACGCCTGGCCAGCGTGTTCTCCCAGGGAAAAATACTGGCGCGCGGTGGGATGGCGGTCGATCTGGTCAAGCACAGCGACCAATCGGCCACGCTCTACATCCCCGGCAAGGCGCCGCTGATGCTCGTTGGCCAAAAGCAGATCGCCATCTTCGACGTCCTCGTCACCGCCTACAAAAACGGCAGCCCTATCGTCAAAACCAGCGATGCCATGGCTGGTTCGGAATCCTTCAGCCCC
>JAJZRT010000166.1:0-2074 GCA_021802595.1 Pseudomonadota bacterium | reverse complement strand
CGCAAGGAGCAGTGGGCGACGATCAAGGGCGTGTACCTGGATTTGGCCCCGAACGTGAAACGGGGCGCGTGGATGCTGCTCGTCTGACATCCGTCTGATATCGCCACAACATCGGCCGCTTTGTGCGGCCTTTTTTGCGTCCAGCGTTCCGTCGTGCGGTGGTTTTTTGGCGCCGGCGTCTTACATCGGTCTGACATAGCGCCCCTTGACAACACCAAAACCGGCAACTTGGCATCTCAAAGGCCAGCAACGGCCTGGCCGGGCGGCCCGTCTTATATCCGTCTGAATTAAGGGGGCAGATCGTCTTACATCGCATGACAAAAATGGGTGACTCCTACAACCAACAGGAGTCATCTGATGCAAGTCCGACCCCCTGGCCTTCCGGCCACCCCGCTTGCCCCCACCCCCCTGGCGGCAGCGCTTTCCCAAAGCGGCATCTCGCTGCCCATCCCCTTCCTCGATCTCTCGGCCACGGTCATCCGTGACCTGCCGCTGGAGAACGTCGCGGCGCTTTTGCGCTTCATCGCCGAGGCCAAGTCTGAACTGGCCACCTTGAGCAACATGGTGCAGACCGGGCTGGAGATGCGCTACGGCGAACAGGTCAAGGCACAGCTGCTCGCCAAAGGCCAGGACACCGGCACTACGCACATCGAGGACGCCGGCTATGACATCACCGTCGAGATCGGCAAGGACGTGAAGTGGGAGCCCAAGGGCCTGACCGAGCTGGTGGCCAAGATCGAAGCCACCGGTGGCGATCCGCGCGAGTACGTTGAAATCAAGTACAGCGTCAGCGAGGCCAAGTTCAAGGCCTGGCCGCAGACCTTGCGGGCACCGTTCGAGGCCCTGCGCACCGTCACGCCCAAGGCGCCGAAGTTTGTGCTGCGCCGCCTGGACACGACTGGGGAGGGTAAGTGATGACCACTACCTACCCCCTGCATCCGGCCGCCGAGCTCTTCCCGGTCATGGATGAGGCCGTCTTCGCAGCCTTGGTGGCGGACATCGCCGCACACGGCCAGCGCGAACCGATCCTCGTTCTGGATGGCCAGGTCATCGACGGTCGCCACCGCCTGCGCGCTTGCGAGCAACTGGGACTGGAGCCCCTGGTGCGTCAGGTCAGCGCCGACGACGGCGACCCCTTCGGTCTGGTCGTTTCGCTCAATCTGCATCGTCGGCATCTGAGTGAAGGGCAGCGCGCCATCATTGCAGCGCGTTTGGCCACACTGCCTCATGGCAGGCCTGATGCAAATGCGCAAATTTGCGCATTTACCCAGGACGAGGCGGCTCAGCACCTCAAGGTCTCTCGACGTACTGTGCAGCACGCACGGGCAGTGCTCGATCATGGCATTGACGAGCTACAGGCCGCAGTCAAGGGTGGCGAAATTTCAGTCTCAGCAGCGGCCGAGCTCTCTCGTTTGCCCGCCGACACCCAGCGCGCAGCCCTCACCAAAACGCCCGAGGAGATCCGCGCCATCGCCCGCGAGGTGAAAGCGCGCATCAAGGAGGCTGGCGTTTGCGGTCCCTCGGCCGTAAAGATCTTCGATCAGGTCGCCGCTGACCAGCACCTCTCCGGCGTCGAGCAGTGCGCCGTGGTCGAGGTGATCAAGGCCGAAGAAGCGCCGCTACCCACCCCGTCTGAAGCCAAACGCATCGCCCAGCAAAACCGCACGCTGGTGCTCGGCTCCGATGGTCGCTACCACGGCCCGGAAGTCTCTCCCGAATCTGCCCTTGCCACCGAGCGCTGGCTCGCGCTGCGCGAAGGCTTGGAATCGCTGTGCCGAATCGACACCGACCCGGAGTCGCTCATCGACTGCGTGCCGCACTACCAGCACCAGAACCTCTCGGCCTGGCTCGCGCAGGCCGTCCCCCTCATCACCCGTTTCGACCAAGCCTGGAAAGGAGCTCGCCATGCGTGATCCCGTCATCACGCTGCCGGGCGTAGCAGTACGCAGTGCTCTTGTACACAGATTGGATTTGCAAGTTATAGATGTATCAGGAAATCTCATATTAAAAATCCAAATGATAATATTATTCTTGGTTTATTGCCTTTAACCTCAGTACAATAATGTTTATATAA
>JAJZRT010000165.1 GCA_021802595.1 Pseudomonadota bacterium | reverse complement strand
GCATGGTTCTGCCACCAAGGGTGTATTTCACGCTGATTGAGGCTGCGATGCGGTGGAACTGTTCCACCGCGGACATTGCCGCCTGGGCCGCCGCCGGTCGGTTCAACATCGTCACGGCGATCGCGCCGGTCAGCCATGGCCTGCACACGATCGCAGGCTTCGTCATCATCTCGGTGACCGACGTCCTGCAGATGTTCCGCCGCACGGGGACGAGCGCGCCGATCGGGGTTCTGAAGCGCGTGCGGCCGAAGGATCACGCGGACTGGGTCATGCTGACCGACCCCGGAGCGCAGATCCGCGTCACCGTCGACGACCTCTACATCATGGCCGACGAGGTGCAGCGCTTCGAGCTGGACTGGGACCTGCTGCATCGGCCGACGGCGCATGTCGGCTCCACCGCGCGCTACGACTGGGACGGGATGTACACCGCACTGATGGTGCGGGTGCATGACCGGGGCCTGCCCGCCACCCAGGCCGAGCTTGTGGCGGAGGCCCAGGACTGGTTCATTGCCCAGAGCGCCACAGGCGAGGCGCCTGACGAGCGGACGATCCGCCGCAGGCTCACGCCTGTCTGGCGTGCGCTCCGAGGGGATCGGGACGGGTGACGGCCGCATCGACCGCCCGCCGCGCGCCCAGCGCGCAGCCAGCTGCCGCCTCTGGCACCGGTCAGGCCGACTTGCGATCCCGGTCTGCGTCATGGACGAGCTGCGGCTTCGGCCGGAAGGCGTTCGCGACTGCATCGACTCCGGCGCGCAGCGGCGAGTCCATCAGATGCGCGTAGCGCTGGGTGGTCTGTATCTGGCTGTGGCCGAGCAGCTTGCCGATCATCTCGAGCGAGGCGCCGCCGCTGACGAGGAGCGAAGCGAAGGTGTGGCGCAGGTCATGGATCCGGACATCCGGGATGCCGACCGTCTTCTGGATCCCGGCCCAGAACCGGCGGATCTCCTGCACGGGCTGGCCGGGCGTGTCGCCGGGAAAGAGGAAGGGGCAGCCCCGCGGCACCAGCAGGAGCCGCTGGCGCACGATGGCCGCGGCCTCGTCCGAGATTGGCAGGCGGTGGACCCTGCGCTGCTTCGTCATGCTGGCGGGCTTCGACCAGGTCAAGTGCTCGAGATGGAACTGTTCGAACCGCGCCTGGCGCACTTCGCCGACCCGCGCCCCTGTCAGCATGCAGAGCCGAAGGATGTCGGCGGCCCGGCGATCCTCGGCGGCATCGAGCGCTGCGGCGAGCTTGCGCAGTTCCTCTTGGGTCAGGAACCGCTCGCGCGGGTTCTCGATCCGGCGGCGGAAGCTTGCGGCCGGGTTGTCCTCGCGCCAGCCCCAGCTGACGGCATAGGTGAACATCTTGCGCAGCACCTCGCCCACGCGGTTCGCCCGGACCGGCGTGGGCTTCGCCCCCTGCAGCTTCCGCGCCCGGTTGTTGGGCTTCGCCTTCGACGGCCGGGCTCGGCCCGCAGCCACCTTGGTCAGGAGCTTCTCGACGTCGTAGGCGCTGATCTCGGTCACAAGCCGGTTGCCCCAGTCCGGCGCCACCATCTTCGCGAGCATGGACCGCTGGTCGGCCGCGTTGCGCGCCGCGAGGTGGGGCAGGTGGACCTCGACGTAGCGGTCGATCAGATCCTGCACCCGCGGCGCCGCACGCCCGGCTTCCTTCTGCCCGAGCGGATCGCCCCCGGCGTCGATGTCGCGGCGCAACTCCTTCGCCCGTTCGCGTGCGGCCGTGGTCGACCATTCCGGCCAGCGGCCGATCGTCATCCGCCGCTGCCGCCCGGCATGGCGATAGTCGAGCGTGAAGGCCCGGTTGCCCGAGCGGTAGATGCACACCGCAAATCCCCGCACCTCGGTGTCGAAGATCTGGTAGTCCCGCCCCGCCAGCGGCGCGGCCTCCCGGACGGATTTCTCATTCAGGCGCAATCGGTTGACCATGCAACTCACCCTCCCTCGCAACCTCTCATGACGCGTAGATTCGCGCCCGAGGCAAGCGAGGCAGAACGGCAGGGGTGGCGGGGTGGCGCAGGGTGGCGGTCAATTGGGGGAGGGCGCGCCACCCCCTACGGCTCAGGGCGAGTGCCAACGTCCGGTGCGATGACTACCAGCGGCCAGTTTGGGGCCGGGAGCAGACTGTCGGCCGCTCGTGGATGCTACGTGGATTTTTGCCAGACCGCTTTCGGGAAAGCAGCCTGATATAGCGGGCAGTTTGGGAACTGAGGCAGGGGAGCCACTGCCAGACTGCCTCCGGCTCAGGCCGGGCCGGAGGCAGTTGGGTCTTCCTTCGATTTGCGGGTCGGCGTCAGACCGCGCTGGCCGTGAAACTGTCGATTGCGCCCTTACGGTAATCGACGACCAGCGGCTCCATGATGGCCTCGAACTGGGAGACCAGCGCGGGATCCGCCGTGGCGGGAACGCCCATCCCGTAGATTGGGTGGGGATCGTATTCGATGATGACCTCAGCCAGTTGCGCGGCGACGCGGCCGAATGCTGCCTCGACGACAAGGAAGGCGGCCTCGAAGCTGCCCACGCCCGGCCCGGCGGTATAGAGATTGCCATCGATCGTGACGCCATTGCCCGCCGGGATCACCTCGCGCACGCCCAGTTGATCGAGGATCGGCAAGGCGTTGTGGCTGGCCGTCACGCGCCGGTCTTTCAGGATGCCTGCCGCGCCAAACACTAGCACGCCGTTGCAGATACCGATGTTGAAGCGCGCGGTTCTTCCCTTCTCCGCCACGAAAGCGATCACTTCGGGATCGTTTTGCACCTCAGGCGCCAGCATCGGAATGGCAAGCACGTCGAGAGTTTCCGGGCAATCGGCAAAGGTGGTGGTGGATTTGGTCCACCAGTTCGGGAAGCCTTCGACCAGCTCGTCGGTCTTCCACAGGAGATGGATTTCCACCCCCGGCATCAGGCCCAGCACGGTTTGCACGCCCACCATGTCCATCGGCACGAAGCCGGGGCCGATGAGGATCCCGACGTGAAAGGGCTTTGCGCCGTCGGGCGCGGCGATGGCCCGCAAGTGATTGAGCGAGGGAAGATTGGTGGGTTTCATGGGAAATATCCTTTGATGGGCCGGGGCGTCCTGGCAGTGGTTGACGTGCTCAGTGTGTGTGGTGATGGCACGCGCCCGAGGCGCAGGGATCGCCGCCCAGCTTGGCGAGCGTTTGGGCGTGGCGCAGCACTTCGGGGGCTTCCAGGGGGCCGCCATGGCCCATGTGGAAACGCTTGCCGCCGCTCTCGATCATGCGCCTCAGTTCGTGCGACACCTTTGCGGGGTCGTCCTCGAAGGGCGGCCGGATCGCGCGGCCCTTGAAGATCAGGCCTCCGATCAGGATGCCCGAGGCGATCAGGTCGCCGACCATCACGTCTTCCGACGACAGTTCTACCGCAATCGAGCCCGGCGTGTGGCCGCCCGTATGCCGTACGATCCCATCAACCCCAAAGTCGAGCAGATTGAACGTGTGACCATTGGTCATCATGATGTCGGGGACGAAGCCTTCGTACGGCTCGTGCGGGACCGGCGTCTTGAGGAACAGCTTGCCCACCCAACTGGTCGTGCAGTAGGTCATCTTTTCCTTGCGACTGTAGAAATCGGCATCGTCGCGATGCGCGAGAATGGGGGCGCCCGACAGCGCGCGAAGGCGGGCCGCGCTGCCTGCATGGTCGGTATGGGCATGGGTGACGACGATCAGCTTGATGTCGCGGAAGGTCAGCCCGTGCCGGGCCAGAACCTTGCCGATCTTGCGTTCCGAACCGGGAATGCCGGCGTCGATGAGAACGCAGCCTGCCTCGCTGCGGATGAGGTGCGCGTTGACCATGCCGAACGGCAGGATCGGGATGGGGATGATCTGTGTCTCGAACATGGGATTTTCCTTGGGTGAGGGGCTGCCCGCGAGGGGTGCGCGCTTGGCGCCACGCGGGTTCGATGCCGCGCGGGGTTAGATGAGCGCCGCGGCAAAGCTTCGGATCAGGTCCGCCAGATCATCCGGGGCCTCCAGCGGCGAAAGGTGGCCAATCCCGGGAAGGATATGCAGCCTGGCCTGCGGGATCCGCGGCATCAGCTCCTGCCGCAGTACCGCCGGCGGATCGACCCGGTCCTCCTCGCCCGAAACGACGAGGGTGGGGACAAGGATCTGCGCCGCCTGCGCGGTGATGTCCTCCTGGCTTGCTTCGAGAGGCCACGCCGACCTGGCCGCGGGCGCCCCCTGCAGGCTGTCGGTGACGACCTGTTCCAGATCGTCCGGTGCAAGCGGAGTGTCGGCCAGCACCTGCTGGACGGTCGCGATAATGCTGTCCCGACTGTCGTAGGCCTGGACCATGCCCTGCCTGATCTCCAGCGGAACGCCCATGGGCGACGGCGGGGAAGGCGCGACCAGCACCAGCCCGGCCAGCCCGGCAGGATGGCGCGAGGCCATCAGCTGCGCGACCTTGCCGCCCATCGAATGGCCGACCAGAATGTAGCGATCGAGGGCGAGGCTCTCGATCAGCCATTTCGCGTCATCCGCCAGATCCGACAGGGCGTAGCCTGCAACAGGCTTGTCCGACCGGCCCCAGCCACGTTGATCGACCGCGATGGTGCGAAAGGCGGGCGCCAGCGCCTGGGTGACATGCCGCCAGGTGCGCGACGAGCCGCCCCAGTAGTGAAGGAAGACGAGGGCGGGGGCGCCTGTCCCGAAATCCTCGACATGAAGCTTGATGGTGTTCGATGCAGTGCTCATGAGATTGCTCCGGGACAGGCGCGAAGGTCGCGGCCAGGATGGTTGGGGGGCGGTGGTTCAGGCAGCAGCCTGAAGGATGAAGTCGGTGACGACCTCGGGATGCGACAGCATCGGCACATGGCTGGACGCGACACGCTGGATCGTCGCATTCATGCGCTCGGCCATCCGTTCCTGATCGACCTGCAGGATCGCCAGATCCTCGGTGCCGATCAGGTAGAAGGTCGGGCGCCCGTGCCAGGCTGCCTGCGTCAGCGTGCCACCCAGCGCGGCGCCGTTGATCGGGCCCTGCGTGGCATGAACCACCGCCTGCGCGACCGGGTCGAGATCCTGGGCGAACAGGGTGGCGATGCCCTCGGACGTCAGCGACAGGAAGCCCTCCGCATCAGGCCGGATCTCGGCATTGAGCGGGACGGTTTCGAACTGGGCAAACAGCGACCCGGCGGATTCCCCCGCGTCGGGTGCAAAGGCGTCGATGTAGACGAGACGCGTGACCTTCGGATCGTTGCCCGCCTGGCCGATGACGGCGCCGGCATAGCTATGCCCGACGAGAACCACATCGCCCTTCGCCAGGGCGATGGCGCGGCCGACGGCGGCAACATCGGCTTCGAAGCTGGTGAGCGGAAGCTGGACGGCCGTGACATTCATGCCCTTGGCGGCCAGCAGCGGGATGATCTTGGCCCAGCTGGAGCCATCGGCCCAGGCGCCATGAACAAGGATTACGTTGGATGCAGTCATTGTCTTTCTCCTTGGAAAAAAGTGGATGGAAGGGTGTCAGCCGTGCCAGTGCGAGCAGCGGATGACGGAGCAGAAGTTGCCGCGATGGAAATGCGGCTCCTTGTCGGCGATCACGTCGGCCTTGACGTTGCCGAAGGTGGTGTCAGGCTTGTGCCTGATGCCGTCGTAGAAGGCTTGGATGATGTCTTCCTTGAAGGTCGGCGAGCGCGGAAAGGCCGCGACCACGGCCTCGCGGGCGGCATCGGGGTAGCAGTCATAGGACAGGCCCAGCACGTCCATCTCGACCCCCGCGGTGGTAAGCGCGATCACCGGGTGCATGAATTCGGGCACGCCGGGCGTGGTGTGCAGCGCGATGCCGGTCCACACCTTCTCGATGTCGGAAGGGTCGAGGCCGTAGCTTTGCAGGAAGTCGCGGGCGGCATTCGCGCCGTCCACCTCGAAGCGCAGATCGGCGCTGCTGTGCGATGCCATCAGGCCGACATCGTGGAACATGGTGGCCGCGTAGAGCAGCTCGGGGTTGAACGTCAGGCCCCGCTGCTGTCCGGCAATGGTGCCGAAGAAGAAGACGCGGCTCGAATGGTTGAAGAGCAGCTCGGTCTCGGTATCACGAACAAACTCGGTGATGGCGCGGGCAAGAGCACTATCGGGGATCGAGATGCCCGCGATGGCGGGGGCTGCGTGATGGGTCTGGGTCAATGTCTCTTTCCCTGTAGGGCAGGCACAGCCCGGCGCTGCCGAAAACGGGCAGTGCCGACGGTCTTTGCCGCTGAATGAAACGATGGTGGCGAAGGCTCTCAGCGAGGGCCTTTCGCCCTGCCCATCCTCAATCGCAGCATAGTGCCGTGGCAGCAATGACGGTGGACCTTTAAAAACTGCCAAGCATGTGCGATTAACTGCCTCAGACGCCTCTGGGCCGTCTGAAGTCCGGACTTGCCGGACGCCGCCCACCACGAAGGAGACAGGCACCGATGGCAGGAAGAGACGTCGTAATCGTCATTCACGAGGGCGTTCAGGCGCTCGATGTCGCAGGACCTCTTGATGTCTTTGCCGCGGCCAACAGCTTTTTGCCGGAGGAGGACCAGTACAACTGCATTCTGGTGGCAGGCAGCACAAAGCCGCTGCGCAGTTCCAACGGGATGCGGATGGTCGCGGATCTCAGCTTCGATCAGGCGGAACGCGCCTTTCACACGGTGCTGGTGGCGGGTAGCCCAAACTTCGCGGAAAGTCCGAACGACGACGCCATGTCGGCATGGCTTCGGGAGTGGGGCACTGCGGCCGAACGCTATGGCTCGATCTGCACCGGCGCCTTCGCGTTGGGCCGCGCCGGTCTGCTCGATGGACGGACCGTCACGACGCACTGGCTTTGCTCAGGACAACTGGCAACCCAATTCCCGGAGGCCAAAGTCGAGCACGACCGCATCCATGCGCGCGACGGGCGCCTGGTGACCTCGGCGGGCGTGACGGCGGGGATCGACCTGAGCCTTGCCCTGGTGGGCGAAGATCACGGCGCCGCGCTTTCGCTTACCTGTGCAAAGGCGCTGGTGGTCGTGGCGCAGCGACAGGGCGGGCAGTCGCAGTTCAGCCCGCTGTTGCAGTCTGCAGGCGATCCCGAGACTCAGCTCGGAAAGGTGCAGGCCTATGTCATGGAAAATATCGGCGAGGCTTTTCCGGTTGAACGTCTGGCTGAGCTGGCCGGGGTCAGCCCGCGGAGCATCGCGCGGCTGTTCGTGCGCGAACTGAGCGTCACGCCGCACGAGTTCGTTGAAGGAGTCCGTCTTGACCGGGCCCGTAATCTTCTGGAAGCCTCGGATCTGGCGCTCAAGGTCGTCGCCTTCGACTGCGGATTTGCCAGCCCCGACCAGATGCGCAGCGCTTTTCAGCGGAGACTCAACGTCACGCCCCAGCATTATCGCGGGAGTTTCAGGACCGCGTCAGCATAAAGTAGAGTTGCTGCAAATCGGTGCAAACGATCAGCTCCGTCCCAAAGGCCGCTGGTGCCGATGTACGCGCAGATCGCCTTTGGAACGGCAGCTTCTAGGAGCGCTGATGGAAGCGTGCCAGGTCGTGGATGAGGCGCGAAGGCGACCCGCCATGGGCTGAGGCGGGCAATGCGCGTAAGGCCTACTGGCCCGGGCACT
>JAJZRT010000164.1 GCA_021802595.1 Pseudomonadota bacterium | reverse complement strand
GAACCTCGACCGCGCCTTCGATCAGGCGCTGGACTACTTCCCCGGCATCAAGGAACGCGACCTGCCGCGCCACATCGTCGTGTGCGACTTCGCCCGCTTCCGGCTCCACGACCTGGAAACCGGCGACACCCGCGAATTCGCGCTGAAGGACCTGCACAAGCACATCCGCCACTTCGGCTTCATCGCCGGCTACGAAACGCAGGAGATCAAGCCGCAGAACCCGGTCAACATCCAGGCCGCCGAACGCATGGGACGGCTGCACGATGCGCTGAAAGCCGCCGGCTACGAGGGCCACGCGCTCGAAGTGCTGCTGGTGCGCCTCTTGTTCTGCCTGTTCGCCGACGACACCGGCATCTTCCAGCCCGCGCAGGCGCTGCGCACCTACATCGAGGAACGCACCCGCGAGGACGGCTCCGACCTCGGCCCCCTGATCGCGCAACTGTTCCAGGTGCTGAACACGCCGGAAACCAGGCGCGGCAAGGCGCTCGACGACCAGCTCGCCGCCTTCCCCTACGTCAACGGCCGCCTGTTCGAGGAAGCCATCCCCATCGCCGATTTCGACTCGGCGATGCGCGAGGCCCTGCTCGACGCCTGCGCGCTCGACTGGAGCGCGATCTCGCCCGCCATCTTCGGCGCGCTGTTCCAGAGCATCATGGACAGGCAGGCGCGCCGCAACCTCGGTGCGCACTACACCAGCGAAGAAAACATCCTCAAGCTCATCAAGCCGCTGTTTCTCGACGCGCTGTGGGCCGAGTTCGACAAGGTCAAAAAGAACCGCAACAGGCTGTTCGAGTTTCACAAGAAGCTGCGCGGCCTCACCTTCCTCGACCCCGCCTGCGGCTGCGGCAACTTCCTCGTCATCGCCTACCGCGAATTGCGCCTGCTGGAACTGGACATCCTGCGCGCCTCGCTCGCGCTGGAGCGCGAATTCAGGCAGTCGCTGGTCGACATCTTCCAGCTGCTCTCCATCGACGTCGACCAGTTCCACGGCATCGAGATCGAGGAATTCCCCGCGCAGATCGCCCAAGTCGCGCTGTGGCTGGTCGATCACCAGATGAACCTCAAGGTCAGCGAGGAATTCGGCATGTACTTCGCCCGCATTCCGTTGAAGACCAGTCCCAGGATCGTCCACGGCAACGCGCTCACGCTCGACTGGAACGAGGTGCTGCCGGTCGAGCGGGCAAGCTATGTCATGGGCAATCCGCCCTTCGTCGGCGCCAAGTTCATGGACGATGCCCAGCGCGCCGACGCGCGCGCCGTGTTCGCAGGCATCGATAATGCCGGGCTGCTCGATTTCGTCGCCGCGTGGTACGTCAAGGCCGCGCGTTACCTTGGGACCGTTCGGGCTGAGCCTGTCGAAGCCCCTGCCCGCTGCGCCTTCGTCTCGACCAACTCCATCACCCAGGGCGAGCAGGTCGGCGTGCTGTGGGGCTGGCTCTTGGCGCAGGGCATCAAGATCCATTTCGCCCATCGCACCTTCTCGTGGAGCAACGAGGCGCGCGGCAAGGCCGCCGTGCACTGCGTCATCGTCGGCTTCGGGCTGGGCGAGGTCGCGGAAAAGATCATCTACGAATACGCCGACATCAAGGGCGAGCCGCATGCCCTGCCAGCCGCCAACATCAACCCGTATCTGGTGGATGCGCCGGACGTGGTGCTGGAAAACCGCCGCACACCGATCTGCCCGGTGCCGGAAATCGGCATCGGCAACAAGCCCATCGACGGCGGCAACTACCTGTTCAGCGACGACGAGAAGGCCGAATTCCTGCGCCGCGAACCGCAGGCCGGAAAGTGGTTCCGCCGCTGGCTCGGCGCCGACGAATTCATCAATGGCTACCAGCGATGGTGCCTGTGGCTCGGCGACTGCCCTCCTAGCGAACTGCGCCAGATGCCCGAAGCCATGAAGCGCGTCGAAGCCGTCCGGCAGTTCCGGCTGACGAGCAAATCCGCGCCGACGCGAAAGCTCGCCGACATCCCGACGCGCTTCCACGTCGAGAACATGCCTGCGTCGACCTATCTGCTGATTCCAGAGGTTTCCTCAGAGCGCAGGAACTACATCCCCATCGGATTCATGCACCCCGATACCTTGTGCAGCAATCTGGTGAAGATTGTTCCCGACGCAACCCTCTACCACCTCGGCGTGCTGACCTCGACCATGCACATGGCCTGGGTGCGTTCGGTGTGCGGCCGCCTGAAGAGCGACTACCGCTACTCCGCCGGCATCGTCTACAACAACTTCCCCTGGCCTTTATGTTCTTCTTGCAACGCAAGAGGAACCGACACCCCCGCCGACAAGACCCGGCAGGCCATCGAAGCCGCCGCGCAGACCGTGCTCGACACCCGCGCCGCTTTCCCCGGCGCCTCGCTCGCCGACCTCTACGACCCGCTGACCATGCCGCCCGCGCTGCTGAAAGCCCACCAGAAGCTCGACGCCGCGGTGGACAAGGCCTACGGCAAGACCGGCTTCAAGTCCGACGCCGAGCGGGTGGCGTTCCTGTTCGCGCGCTATCAGGCGCTGACGTCGCTGCTGCCTGTGGCCAAGCCCAAGCAGGCAAGGAAAAGGACGGGCGGCACTATTTGATCTTGATCGGGCTGATGGTGCCAGTCTGCGTCACCCTGTACATGGCAGGTGGCTTGGCGTGTGCAGCCAGTCGCAAGACTTTTGGATACAGACGGGAAATAAGATCAGCTGTTCCAGCCGCTGACATGTTGCCGGACACCAGCACAAAAACGATGACCTTGTGATCACGGAAAGCATCGAGTTCGGCCGGGCGCCAGCGAATGCGCTTGTCTCTCGTAAGAACGCCCCATCCTTCACGACCTACAACTTCCAGCCAGACTTCGTCCGGCTCTCCAGGCTCAAAGCGTTGGTGATGCGCAATATAGTTGGCGCCGATCTTGTCCAACGCCTTACCGAGCGGGCGGCTCCAGGCGCAGCGATCAACAAACAGGGTGATCGGTTCAGGCGTCGCGGCGTTGCTCGAAGCGGAGGGCTTCTTCGATTTCTTTTTCGTCAACGTTGTAGTCGAGCGCCATGTCTTCCAGCGAATCGCCAGCCTGGAATCGGTCGAAAATGATATCGGTCGGGACCGCCACGCCAGTCAGGACAGGCCGGCCAAAAGAGAGGGCGGGGTCGATTACGATCGCTTTGGGCTGCTCGGCGGCCTGTCCAGAACTGCGGCTATAGGGGAACAGCCGAACCGGATTGCCTTTGCTATCCCTTTCGATGCGTGCCAAGGCATCCATGAACTCATCTCGCAGCGCCTCCTGACCCTGCTGCGAAACATTCAGCAGCTTGGGAGCCTGCTCCACAAACAGGTCAATTCCATTCGTCATGAATTGACGATCGATGAGCGGCCTGTCGGCACCCAACTTGTCTCGCACGTATTCAACCGCATCGCGCACCTTGCGCAGCCGGACCCCATGAACCCGCCGAATAGCAGCGAGGATATGCAGTTCGCACAGATTGGCGAAAGAAAGTAATTTGTGCCGGGAATCGGCTGCGTGAATAACAGCCTTGAATTGCTTGGCTTTGCCATCGCCTCCGCGATAGCTCTGGCCGAAACTCCAGGCTTTGACTGTGGCGGGGGGCAGATTAAGGATGTACGCGGCTTCGCTTGCCGGATAGGCTGGCTTATCGAAAATGGCGGCCTTTTCTATGTACTGAGTCATGGCGGCATCTTATCCTAATGGCCTTTTCGAATCGACTATGACCACACCCTACCCTGTGGGTGCCGGAAATTACACGGCTTGAGTGAATCCCAATCAGATAGAGTAGCGGCTTTAAGCGGCATAATTTTTTGCATGCCTAGGCGGAATAAATAGCTTGTTAGCAAATGATCGAAAATTAATGACCGCGTCAAGGCAAACAACTTTTTCACCTTTATATCAGTAAGTTGCCGACACTCCCGTATAAGCAAGCTATTAACATTCGCGAATAGTCGACACGAAAACTTATATGTTACCCACCCCCCACCCCTGGCTCGCCGCCCTCAAGGTCTACGCCCATCCGCGCGTCGTCGGCATGCTGTTCCTCGGCTTTTCGGCCGGGCTGCCCCTGCTGCTGGTGCTGGGCACGCTGTCGTTCTGGCTGTCCGAGGCGGGCATCGCGCGGGCGACGATCGGGCACTTGAGCTGGGTGGGGCTGGCCTACGGCTTCAAGTTCCTGTGGTCGCCGCTGGTCGATCGCCTGCCGCTGCCCGTGCTCACCCGCACGCTGGGCCGGCGGCGGGCGTGGCTGCTGCTGTCACAGATCTGCATTGCCGCGGCGCTGCTCGGCATGGCCAACACCGACCCGGTGGTGAACCTGGCGCACACAGTATATTTCGCGCTGGCGGTCGCCTTCGCCTCGGCGACGCAGGACATCGCGCTCGACGCCTACCGCATCGAGGCGGTGGAAACCGAGAAGCAGGGCGCGATGGCGGCGACCTACCAGGCGGGTTATCGCATCGCGATGATCACCGCGGGCGCAGGCGCGCTGTGGATCGCGGCAAGTGCCGACACCAGCCCGGCAACCTACGATTTCCATCCCTGGCAGGTGGCCTACACGGCGATGGCGGCGCTGATGGTCGTCGGCATTTTCACCACGCTGACCATCCGCGAGCCGGAACAACACATCGCTCGCGAAACCAGCGAACGCGAAATGCACGCGCGCGAGAAATTCGCCGGCCTCGGACTGGCGGACGGGCCGCTCAATGCCGCCGCCTGGTTCTACGACGCGGTGCTGTCGCCGTTCATCGATTTCATCCAGCGCTACAAGTGGCAGGCCGCGCTGATGCTGGCGCTGATCGCGCTGTATCGCATCTCCGACGTGGTGATGGGGGTGATGAGCAATCCCTTCTACCAGGAAATGGGCTTCACCAAGGACGAGGTCGCCACCGTGTCCAAGGTGTTCGGCGTGATCATGACGATCGCCGGCGCCGGCCTCGGCGGCATCCTGACCATGCGTCTCGGCGTGATGCGCACGCTGTTCCTCGGTGCGTTGCTCTCCTCGGCGACCAACCTGCTGTTCGTCTGGCTGGCCGGGCGCGGACACGATGTCGGCGCGCTGGTGTTCACGGTATCGGCCGACAACCTCTCCGCCGGCATCGCCTCGAGCGCCTTCGTGGCGTATCTCTCCGGTCTGGTGAACCAGGCCTATTCGGCCACGCAATATGCGCTGTTCACCTCGGTGATGCTGCTGCTGCCCAAGTTCATCGCCGGCTTTTCCGGCGAGTTCGTCGATGCCTATGGCTGGGCGAGCTTCTTCACCGGCACGGCACTGATCGGGCTGCCGGTGCTGGTTCTGGTGTGGCTGGTGGGTCGGCAGAGGCGCTGAAAACCTTTTTATCCGCGAAGGACGCGAAGGGTTGCGAAGCGAAAAATCATGGATGAGTTGGTATTTCGAGAAGAGGTTTATGCGGTAGCGGGGGCGGCGATCGAGGTGCATCGCGAGCCTGGAGTGGGATTTCTAGAGGCGGTTTACCAGGAGGCGATGGAGCGGGAACTTGCTACTCGTGGCGTTGCTTTTGAATCGCAACGTGAACGGGTGATTCAATACAAAGGCCAGCCGCTTGGCAAAAGCTACGTCTGCGACCTCCTGTGTTTCGGCAACGTGCTGGTCGAGCTCAAGGCAATGGATCGGTTGACCGGACGCGAGGAAGCCCAGGTCATCAACCACCTCAAGTCGTCTGGCTTATCGGTGGGCGTACTCATCAATTTCGGTTCTCATGGCAAGCTGGAATGGCGACGCCTTATAAACTCCCGATGAGTCCCTAAATGCCTTTCTTCGCGCCCCTTCGCGCCCTTCGCGGATAAAAAAATGATCGAATTCTCGCTGCTGACCGCCCTGCTCGCCGGCCTGCTGGGCGGGGTGCACTGCGTCGGCATGTGCGGCGGTATCGTCGCGGCGTTTTCCTTCCGCGCCGACGGCAGCACGCCGCCGTTCAGGCTGCACCTGGCCTACAACCTGGGGCGGGTGTCGTCGTACGTGATGTTCGGCGCGCTGGCCGGCGCGCTGGGTGCATCGCTCAAGCTGGCGGAATTCCTGCCGGTGCAGACGCTGCTCTATGGGCTGGCGCAGATCGTGATGATCCTGCTCGGTCTGTATCTGGCCGGGTTCAACCAGTGGGTGCTGGTGTTCGAGCGCGCCGGCGGGGCACTGTGGCGCCGGGTAAAGCCGCTGTTCCAGAAGCTGCTGCCGGTGAAATCGATGCCGCAGGCGCTGCTGGCCGGCATGGCCTGGGGCTGGCTGCCATGCGGGCTGGTGTATTCGGTGCTGGTGTCGGCGCTGGCGGCCGGCAGCGCCAGCTCGGGCGCGGCGCTGATGCTGGCGTTCGGTCTCGGGACGCTGCCGAACCTGCTGGGGATGGGGCTGTTCGCCCGGCAGATCCAGCCGTTCATGCAGCGCTTGTGGGTGCGCCGCGCGGCCGGACTGATGGTGGCCGGCTTCGGCGTGTGGGGCCTGTGGCGGCTCGCGTATTCCGCCTTGTTCAGCACCTGACCCCGCACCCGTCCCCGGCGGGCAGACAGCCCGGACGGGACGCCGGGCGGGTGGCCTATTGCTATTTGTAGAACTGCTGTTCGAAGGTCATTTCGTGCTTCGGCTCGCCCGCCACTTCGACGGTGGCGTGGAATTTCAGGGTGTCCGGCGGCGCAACGCGGAATTCGCCCAGGTAGTAGATCGCGCTGCCCTCCTTGATTTCGCGCATGGTGATATTGGCCAGCTGCAGGGTGATGTTGGTGAAGTAGACACTGATCCTGGCCGGAACGGGTGAAGGCACGCCGACCTTGTTCTGCTTCAGCACCGACATCGTCAGCAGGCCGCGCGTCTTGCTGCGCTCGATCTTGTAGGTGCGGGCGACTTCGGGCACCAGTTCGTCGGTGGTGATGGCGTTGTAATGGACTTCGAGCGATCCGAATTTCTGCGAGAGTTCAGCGTGGGCGGCAACCGCGACGGAACACAGGCACAGGGTGGCAAGCAGGCGCTTCATGGTCTCTCTCCTTTTGTTGTGGGGACGGCTGTCTGAATTCTAGGCGCTTATTCGAGGCGCGCGAGCCATGCGCCCAGGTCGTCCAGCACGCGGCCGACCGCCTGGCTGGATGCCCGGGCGGCGCCGGCGGCATCGTAGGTCGTCAGCGGCACCGTCTGCTCGAAGGTATGGCGGCCCAGCAGCCTGCGCTGCTTCAGGTCCACCAGTTCGGCGCGCAGCACCAGCCGGACCTGCCCCGGCTCGCGGGTGGCGTCGTGATAGAACTCGACCAGCCGGGTGTCCAGCATCAGGTCGCCGCGCACAGCGCCGCCGCTGGAAACGACACGGTAGTCGCCGAGACGGTCGAGCCGGGCGCGCAGGAGTTCGGCAAAGCGCTTGCCGGGACGCTCGGTCCAGCGCGCAAACTGGTACTGGCCGCGGGTGCCGGCACTGCGGCTGAAGACGAGCTGGTCGGTGTCGTAGAAGCCGCCGGTGGTGGTATCGCGTTCCGTCAGCGTAGGCGCATACGATTCCACACGCTCTTTAGCGCGTAGTGGATCGGAGTCCTTCAGGGCGTCAGCGGGCGTCGGGACAGACGCGGCAGCATGCCCGGCGTCGTTCAGCACGTAATACACCAC
>JAJZRT010000163.1:4620-7613 GCA_021802595.1 Pseudomonadota bacterium | reverse complement strand
AGGCAGAGCGTGGCACGACCGCCGTGGTTGTCGATGTCGGCATAGGTCAGCCCGCCTGCTCCAATCCTGAAGCTCAGCTGGCCGGGAATGGCGAAGCGCGCCAGCGGGTCGGCATGCGCCTGCGCCTCGCTGGGATGCTCGACCAGGCTGACGTCACGCACTGCACCGAAGGCGGCGGAGGTCGCCATCGCCGCGTAGGCGCGCAGCGCGGCGGACACCTCACGTGCACGGTTGACCGGTTTCCAGGCCTGCGCGCCCTTCGCGTCCATCACGGCGCGGCGGCGTTCGAGTTCGGCGTCGCTCACCGCGACCTTGATCGTGCGCGCGGGAATGTCGATCTCGATGCGGTCGCCCTCTTCCACCAGGCCGATGGCGCCACCCTCGGCCGCTTCCGGCGAGGCGTGGCCGATCGACAGCCCGGAGGTGCCGCCGGAGAAGCGGCCGTCGGTGATGAGCGCGCACACCTTGCCGAGGCCCCTGGATTTCAGATACGAGGTCGGGTACAGCATTTCCTGCATGCCGGGGCCGCCGCGCGGGCCTTCGTAGCGGATCACCACCACGTCGCCGGCCTTGATGTGATCGCCGAGGATGGCGGCGACCGCCGCGTCCTGCGACTCGAACACGCGCGCCGGGCCGGAAAATTTCCAGATGCTCTCGTCCACGCCCGCAGTCTTGACAATGCAGCCGTCCAGCGCGAGGTTGCCGTACAGCACGGCCAGCCCGCCGTCCTTGGAATAGGCGTGCTCGATGTCGTGGATGCAGCCGTTCACGCGGTCGTCGTCCAGCCTGGCGAAGCGGCGATCCTGCGAGAACGCGGTCTGCGTCGGCACGCCGCCGGGCGCGGCGCGGAAATAGTCCTTCACGTCCTTGTTCGTGGTGCGGCGGATGTCGTAGAGGTCGATCTGCTCGCCCAGCGATTTCATCAGCACGGTCGGCACCTCGCGGTGGATCAGGCCGCCGCGTTCGAGTTCGCCGAGGATCGCCATCACGCCGCCGGCACGGTGCACGTCTTCCATGTGGTAGGTCTGGATCGACGGCGCCACTTTCGACAGGTGCGGTACGCGGCGGCTCATGCGATCGATGTCGGCCATGGTGAAGTCGACCCCGGCCTCGTGCGCCGCAGCGAGCAGGTGCAACACGGTGTTGGTCGAGCCGCCCATGGCGATGTCGAGCGCGATGGCGTTCTCGAAGGCGTCGAAGCTGGCGATCGCGCGCGGCAGCACCCTGGTGTCGCCGTCCTCGTAATAGCGCCGTGCATTCTTCACGATCAGCCGGCCGGCGGCGAGGAACAGGTTCCGGCGGTCAGCATGGGTCGCGAGCAGTGAGCCGTTGCCGGGCAGCGAAAGGCCCAGCGCTTCGGTCAGGCAGTTCATCGAGTTGGCGGTGAACATGCCCGAGCACGAGCCGCAGGTGGGGCAGGCCGAGCGCTCCAGCTGCTCGACCTTCTCGTCGCTGAATTTCGCATCGGCCGCCGACACCATGGCGTCGACCAGATCGAGCTTGATCGTCTGCTTGTCCCACACCACCTTGCCCGCCTCCATCGGCCCGCCGGAGACGAACACCGTCGGGATGTTGAGGCGCAGTGCGGCGTTCAGCATGCCGGGAGTGATCTTGTCGCAGTTGGAGATGCACACCAGCGCATCGGCGCAGTGGGCGTTGACCATGTATTCGACCGAGTCGGCGATGAGGTCGCGCGAGGGCAGCGAATACAGCATGCCGCCGTGGCCCATCGCGATGCCGTCGTCCACCGCGATGGTGTTGAATTCCTTCGCCACGCCACCCACCGCCTCGATCTCGCGCGCCACCAGCTGACCCATGTCCTTCAGGTGCACGTGGCCGGGCACGAACTGGGTGAACGAGTTGGCGATGGCGATGATGGGCTTGTTGAAGTCGCCATCCTTCATGCCGGTGGCGCGCCACAGTGCGCGTGCCCCCGCCATGTTGCGGCCACGGGTGGTTGTCCAGGAACGATAGTCAGGCATGATGGTCACTCAGGCAATCTATAATCAGCCGGCCATTTTACCCGCGCCGCCCCAACCCGGACACCTTATGCTCGTACACCCGCAATTCGATCCCGTCGCCCTGCAGCTCGGGCCTGTCGCCATCCACTGGTACGGACTCATGTACCTCGTCGCCTTCATGCAGGTCATCCTGCTCGGGCGCTGGTGCATCGCGCACCGGCCGTGGACCGGATGGACGCAGCAGATGCTCGACGACGTGCTGTTCTACGGCGTGCTCGGCGTCGTCCTCGGCGGGCGCCTCGGCTACGTGCTTTTCTACAAACCGGGCGACTACTTCGCGCACCCGCTCGACATCTTCAAGGTGTGGCAGGGCGGCATGAGCTTTCACGGCGGCTTTCTCGGCGTGCTCGTCGCGATGATGCTGTTCGCACACCGCCACAAGCTGCGCTGGCTCGCCGTCACTGATTTCATCGCGCCGCTGGTGCCGCTGGGACTGGCCGCCGGGCGGCTCGGCAATTTCATCAACGGCGAACTGTGGGGGCGCCCCACCGGCCTGCCATGGGGCATGATCTTCCCGCAGGCGGGCGATGGCATTCCGCGCCATCCCTCGCAGCTCTACGAGTTTGCCGGCGAAGGCCTGCTGCTGTTCACGATCCTGTGGCTGTATTCGAAGAAGCCGCGGCCGGTCGGCGCCATCTCCGGCGTGTTCCTGATCGGCTACGGCAGCCTGCGCTTCCTCGTGGAGTTCACGCGCGAACCCGACAGCTTCCTCGGCCTGCTCCAGTTTGGCCTGTCGATGGGGCAGTGGCTCTCCCTGCCGATGATCGTCGCCGGCATCATCATGCTGCGCTGGTCGCTGCGGCGCGCATGATCGAGCGCATCTGGAAGACGTTCGGCTGGCTCGGCGTCGCCGCCGCCCTGACACTGTCGCTGACGCCGCCCGTCCTGAACGAAAGCGGCCACACCGACAAGATCGTGCACCTGTCCGGCTACGCCGTGCTGATGTTCTGGTGGGCGCAGCTCGTCGTCCGC
>JAJZRT010000163.1:0-4610 GCA_021802595.1 Pseudomonadota bacterium | reverse complement strand
CACCGGCGGCGTCCTGCTCGGCTGGCTCGCCGCCCGGTTTCTGCCCAATCTGCCCGCCCTGCTTGCCGCGCTTTTCGCATCACGCCGCTAAAGCTATAATTCGTCTCGTCGGGGGGGTAGCTCAGCTGGGAGAGCGCCGCGTTCGCAATGCGGAGGTCGGGAGTTCGATCCTCCTCCTCTCCACCACTCTTCCAAGTCGCACCATTCATCCACGCAAATGGTGCGGCCTGTCAGGATCATTAATGGCGCGTTCTTTCCGCTCAGGTAGTGGTTACACATTGCGGCACATGATCCTGAGCGCATTCCAATAGCGCTATGGATTTTCATCCCCGCTTTTCCTATTCGCACGCCATGGTTCGCCATCTTGGGTTAATTGAATCTGCCCGCGCCGTGGTGAGCGTGCTACCCCTCCCGCCCGATCAGGAACTGCGTTTGCGGCAGACAGCGCGTCAGCGGGCAACCCGGCACTCCACTCGAATTGAAGGCAACACGCTGAACTCGCAGGAAGTTAGGCGGGCCGTGGTCGCGGTCGGTAAAACCCAGACCGAGATGCAGCAGGAAGTCCGCAATTACTGGCGCGCGCTCGAATGGATCGAAGAACAGCTCGAAGCCAACCGGCAACCTTCGGAGGAATACATCCGCGAACTGCACAGCATCATTCTGGTTCGCGGCACCGGGCGGCGCGGGGTACGCAGCGATTACTGCAAGGACGAATGCCCGGTGGTGGATTCCGCCACCGGTCGAATCGATTACGCGCCCCCAATGCCGCGCGATGTACCAGCGCTAATGCGCGACCTGGTCAAGTGGTGGCGCAGCGACGAAGCTGCCGAACTGTCCGGTCCTGTACGCGCGGGCCTTCTGGCGCACCGCTTCGTCAGCATCCACCCGTTTGGCGACGGCAACGGGCGCACCGCCCACGCATTGGCGACAACAGAGCTATGGCGTAGCGGCTACGACATGCGCGGATTCCTGTCGCTGGAAGAGCACTACACCGCCGACCTGAACGCCTACTACGACAATCTTCAAATGCGGCTACCCGTCAATTTTTACGACGGCCGCCACGACCCCGACCACAGCCAATGGCTAGGTTATTTTCTGGCGACAATGGCCCAGGCTGCCGACAGTCTGCATCAGCAGGCCATCGCCCTACATGCGCCCGAACAGCAGCCAGCCCCGCCTTGGGAATCCCTGCGCCGGGTGCAACAGCAATTGCTCAACCGTCTGCTTTTCCGAGGATTGGAAGACGGCGAAACGGCCATGATTTTCAGTCCCGGCGATATGGTGGAATGGTTTGGCATTTCTCCAAACACCGCTCGAGACTGGCTGGCCAAGTGGCGCGAAGAAAACTTCGTCCAGCCCTTGCGCCCCGAAGCCACACGTGTACGCGCCTATGCGTTAACCGAAAAATGGGAGACTTTAGTCAAAATGGCCCTGAATAACGCAACCCGTAACACAAGCTGAAACGACAACCAAAAAACAGATTTCCATATAAAACAATTGGTTGTGTTTTTTTGTTTGCGTTTTAACACCAGCCGCGGGCAACCCATTGGCACGATTAACCCAACCCGCTTTCAGGCAATACCCACAACAACCTGATTCGCCATGCCCACACTGAACTGGATCGGCAAGGAAGCCGTCGCCAAACACCACAGGACATGCCGTTCCGCCTGCCGTCCCTGTCGGCAAAAGTCGCAGCACAAAATGATTGAAGGGTGAGATGGCCAACAACAAAGAAACCGAACGGGCGGAGCTGCACAAAACCATCTGGCGTATCGCCAACGACCTGCGCGGCAGCGTGGATGGCTGGGATTTCAAGACCTACGTGCTCGGCATGCTGTTCTACCGTTTCATCTCGGAAAACCTGACCAGCTATCTCAACGAACAGGAGCGCAAGGCCGGTACTCCTGATTTCGACTACGCACGCTTGAGCGATGCCGATGCCGAATTCGGCCGCGCCGAGACGGTGAAGGAAAAAGGCTTCTACATCCTGCCTTCCGAGCTGTTCGCCAATGTGCGCGCCCGCGCCCGGCATGACGCCAACCTCAACGAAACCCTCTCCCGCATCTTTGCCGACATCGAAGGCTCGGCCACTGGCAGCGACTCGGAGAACGACATCAAGGGGCTGTTCGACGACCTCGACGTGAACAGTTCGAAACTGGGCCCCACCGTGGCCAAGCGCAACGAAAAACTGGTCAAGCTGCTCGACGCCATCGGCGACCTGCCGCTGGCCAGCAGCGAAGGCGGGTTTACGGAAATGACGACGTGGTGTTCGAGATCGAGCTGATCAAGCAGGTCGAAATCAACGTCGATTACATCCTGATGCTGGTCGAGAAGTACCTGAAGGCCAAGGGCAGCGGGCAAGACAAGGAAATCCGCGCCGCCATCGAACGCGCGATCAATGCCAGTCCCAGCTTGCGCAACAAGAAAGATCTCATCGAACAATTCGTGGATTCGCTTACCACGAAGGCCAAGGTGGATGCGCAATGGCTGGCTTTCGTGGCGACCAGAAAGACCGCGGAGCTGGAGCGGATCATCGCCGATGAGGGGCTCAACGCTGACGAGACGCGCACCTTCATCGAAAACGCTTTCCGCGATGGCGCAATCCCGGTTACCGGCACCGCCATCACGAAAATACTGCCGCCTGTTTCAAGGTTTGCCAGGAACAACGGCCACTCGGCGAAGAAGCAGTCGGTACTGGACAAACTCGCTACATTCTTCGAGCGTTATTTCGGGCTGGCCTGAGTTCAATCCTCCCGCCAGGGGAGGCATCTATGATGAATTGGCCGGCCCCGACTAGGGAAGCGCTGAACAAGTTGATTCCGCTCATGGTTCGACAAGCTCACCACGAACGAAATCAACAAGTTGCCGTTCGTCCTGAGCTTGTCGAAGGACCTGTTCAGCGCTTCCCTAGAACCTTTTCAGGTTTGGCGCGGTCTGCATTGATGCAGTCAGCCAATCCTGATCCCGACAACGTGCACGGACACTCGTCGGGAGCAGGTTCCCCGCCCCACAATCGCAAGGAGAAGACACGATGAAACGGCAAGAATGGTTGTTCCTGTGTGCATTGCTGACCGGCGCGAACGCCTGGGCCGCGGACGCGCCTGCACCGAAACCGGCCGCAGGAAGCGAAACCTCCATGCAAAATGCGGAAGACGTTGCGAAGAAGGCAGCCGCGGACGCCCGGGAAGCGGCACGAAAGGCCGCGGACGCGGCCAGGGCTGCGTGGGAAAAGGCCGGGCAGGCTGCCAGCGACACTTCGCAGAAAACCGCTGAAGCAGCCCGGCAGGCGGCGAAGGACGCCGACGAAGCGGCGAAGCTCGCGGCCCACAAGGCGGCCGATGCCACCCGCAAGGCGACGTCAGCCGGCAAGGACGCGGCGCAGAAAGTGGAGGCCTCGACGAAAAAGGCAGCCGCCGCCAGCGAGGGGGCCCTGGTGAAGGCCGAGGCGTTCGCCAAACGGGTCGCCCACTCCGGCGAGAAAGCCGCGCGCAAGGCGGCCGAAGAGACCCGGGAGGCCGCACGGAAGGCCATGGAAGCGACCAAGGAGGCGGCCGACAAGGCATTCGAGTCCGGCGGCGACAAGGGCGCGACAGAAGGCGTGAAGCAATAAACCGGGTTGGCGTCCCAGTCAGGCCAGCTCGATCCACACCGGCTGATGGTCCGACGCCGCGGTCGCAGCGTCGATGCCGTGCGCCTTGAGGCGGCCCGCCAGGCCTTCGGTAACGAAGACGAAATCGAAGCATTCGGGTTGCTTGACGAAATCCACCGGGTGGATGCCAACCGTAGGGGCGTGGGGCTCGCCAGGATGCAGCACCTCCCAGGCGTCGCTGAAGCCGGGTTCGCCGCCGGGAAACGGCGCAAGGATCTGTGCGCGCTCCGCGGCCCAGGCAGGAAAATTCATGTCGCCACACAGGATGGCCGCGCCGGGGCGCGGGAACACCTCGAACGAGCCGCCCACCTCTTCCGGCAAAGGCTTGCGCCCAGTCATGGCAAGGGCCTCGGCGTGCAGGCGGCGGATGGCGTCGATCTGCATCTGGCGCTGGCGCTGCGAGTAGTACTCAAGATGAGTGGTCAGCACCCGCAGCGGGCCGACGTCGGCCTCGACCACGACTTCGACCAGCACCCGCTGCATGCTGGGCAGGTCCGGCTCGGCCGGCCAGGGCAGCAGATGCCGCCACACCTGGCCGACCGGTAGCCGGGAGAAAATGGCGTTGCCGAACTGGCTACGGCCGCCACGGCCATCCGGCACGTCGGTCGCCGCACCGTAGATTGCCGTGTAGCCGGGCAGCCCGGCGGACAGTTCGGCAATCTGATCCTCTCCCCGGCTGCCGGGCAGGCCGGGGAAGTTGATCGCGACCTCCTGCAGGCAGATGACGTCGAAATCGCCCAGCCGGCGTATGGTCTGCAGGATGCGCGCAAGGTCGACCCGGCCGTCCATGCCGCGTCCCCATTGGATGTTCCAGCTCAATAGCTTCATTCTGGCTCCCCTTTTCATCAGGATAGCCAAAGGAATTTTCCGGGCCGGCCGGCATCTCATTTTCTGTAGAGCACGCCGCATAACCCTTGCGGGGGAAAGGCCTTGGCCGGGGGCGCATTGCCCCATCCCGCAG
>JAJZRT010000162.1 GCA_021802595.1 Pseudomonadota bacterium | reverse complement strand
CATCGAGCGTCCAGTCCAGATTGGTGAGCGTGGTGTGCTGCGCATCCACGGGACCCGGCAATGCCAGCAGCAGGCAATCCGGCATCGCGGCCCGTCCCGAGTCGGCCACGAACCGGCGCATCAACTCGTCGGCGCTTGCAAAGTCGGCACTCGGATAGACCCGTTCGAAACGCAACTGCCCTTCCCCCTTGGGCGTACTCGTCACCCAGGCCAGCCAGCTTTTCGTTCCTCCGATATCGCCTGCGATCAACTCCATATTTGAAACTATAGGCCAGTGCGCGGATGACTCATTCGACGATAATAATTGATCAGCGCGTTGGTTGAGGCATCATGCCCCCCTACCGGCGCGTCGGCATGCAGCTCGGGCAGGATGCGGCTGGCGAGCTGCTTGCCGAGTTCCACGCCCCATTGGTCGTAGGAATTGAGATTCCAGATCACGCCCTCCACGAAAATCTTGTGCTCGTACAGCGCGATCAGCATGCCGAGCGTGTACGGCGTCAGCCTGTTCAGCAGGATCGCGTTGCTGGGGTGATTGCCGTCGAACACCTTGTGCGAGACGAACTGGCCGGTCTGCGCCTGCGTCTCCTCGCGCGTGCGGCCGCGCATCAGCGCCTCGGTCTGCGCCAGGAAATTGGCGATCAGGATGTCGTGGTGTTCCTGCAGGTCGGTGTGCGGCTCGACCGACACGATGAAGTCGGCCGGAATCATCTTGGTGCCCTGGTGCAGCAACTGGTAGAACGCATGCTGGCCGTTGATGCCGGTGGCGCCCCAGACGATCGCGCCGGTGGGATAGTCGACGACGTTGCCGTCGCGATCGACCGATTTGCCGTTCGACTCCATGTCGGCCTGTTCGAGGTAGGCGGGCAGGCTGCGCAGGTAGTGGTCATACGGCAGGATCGCGTGCGACTCGGCGCCGAAGAAGTTGTTGTACCAGACGCCCAGCAGCGCGAGGATCACCGGCATGTTGCGTTCCAGCGGCGCATGGCGGAAATGCTCGTCCATCCCGTGAGCGCCTTCCAGCAGTTCGATGAAACGCTCCGCCCCCACCGCCAGCACGATCGACAGACCGATCGCCGACCACAGCGAATAGCGCCCGCCGACCCAGTCCCAGAATTCGAACATGTTCGCGGGGTCGATTCCGAAGGAGGTGACCGCATCCCGATTGGTCGACACCGCCACGAAATGCTTCGCAATGTGCTTCACTGCCTGCGACTGCGCCAGGAACCACGCGCGCGCATAGTGGGCGTTGGTCATCGTCTCCTGCGTGGTGAAGGTCTTGGACGAGACGATGAACAGCGTCGTCTCGGGATTCAGCGTCTCCAGCGTTTCCTTGACGTGCGCGCCGTCGATGTTGGAAATGAAATGCACCTTCAGGCGCGGATGGCGGTACGGCTTCAGCGCCTGGACCACCATCTGCGGGCCGAGGTCGGAGCCGCCGATGCCGATGTTGACCACATCGGTGATGCGTTCGCCGGTATAGCCGCGCCACTCGCCGCTCCGCACCCGCTCGGCGAACGCACCCATGCGCTCGATCACGGCGTTCACTTTCGGCATCACGTCCTCGCCGTCGACCCGCACCGGGTGATTGCTGCGATTGCGCAGGGCCACATGCAGCACGGCTCGGTTTTCGGTGTTGTTGATCCTGTCGCCGCCGAACATGCGTTCGCGCCAGCCGGCCACGTCCGCTTCCTCGGCCAGCCGCACCAGCAGGCCCATGGTCTCGTCGGTGATGCGGTTCTTCGAATAGTCCAGCAACAGCGCGTCCACCTGCAGCGAGAACCGCTCGAAGCGCGCCGGATCGGCCGCAAACAGATCGCGCATGTGCACCGCCGCCATCGCGGCCTGATGCGCCTTCAGCTGACGGCAGACCGGACGATGCAGCGGCCCTGGCACGTCCTCCCGTTTTTCCTTCGCAAATACCGACGAAACCATGCAGTGTGCCTCCTACCGGATAGGGTCGCGCCACCTGGCCGCGACCTGGGTGTCGCCTGATCGTCATCAAGCAATGGCTATGCCACTGACGGCAAAAAAGCGTCAGGACTTGATTAACCATAGGAAAAATTGGTGATGGGCAGATGACACGCCCGGATGCCGCCCCGAACATGCGCCAAAAATTCCCGGTGATGCCATGCAGAAAGACGGGAATGCACCCAAAAGGTGCCCTGTGATCTGCCGTTATTGGACAGGCACCATATTGGTACGCTCCTTGCTGGGATTCGGACAGGCACGGCCAGGAGGGGCCGGTCTCCCGGAAAGGCAAGACAACCCATTGTTTTTACGGGGACCTGGATTCCGCCTTCCGGATGTCCTGTTCATCGTTCGGCAGCCGCTGGCGAAAATTCGGAGAGGGAAACGATATGCATGTCTTGATCACGGGAGGGGCGGGGTTCATCGGATCACACCTGGCGGAGCACCATCTGGCCCTGGGCGACCAGGTCTATGTCGTGGACAATCTGAGCACCGGTTCCCGGTCAAACATCGACCCCTTCCGCGGCCATCCTGCCTTCCGCTTTACCGAGGCCGACATACTTCACTGGAACGGTCTCGACAAGGCCGTCGCCTGGGCCGACCGTATCTACCACATGGCGGCGGTCGTTGGCGTGAAAAAGGTGCTGGAAGACCCGGTGGCCGTGATGGCGACCAACATGACCGGCACCGAGCGCCTGCTGCGCGCCATCCAGCACGGCGGCTGGAACCCGCAGGTCGTCATCGCCTCGACCTCGGAAGTCTACGGCTTCAACACCAGCAGCAGCTTCGCCGAGACCGACTATATCGTGCTGCCGTCCGCCGGCCGCCTGCGCTGGGCCTATGCGGTGACCAAGCTGGCGGACGAATTCCTCGCCTTTTCCTATGCGCGCAAATACGGCCTCAATATCGTGGTCGCGCGCCTGTTCAATACCATCGGACCGAACCAGGTGGGCCACTATGGCATGGTGGTGCCCCGCTTCGTCAAACAGGCGGTCAACAACGAGCCGCTCACCATCTACGGCGAAGGCAACCAGACGCGCTCCTTCTGCGACGTGCGCGACACCGTGGTGGCGCTGGACCGTCTCGCCGGCTGTCCGGAGGCATGGGGCGAGGTGGTGAACGTCGGCAACGACCAGGAAATCTCCATCCGCGATCTGGCCAGCCTGATCGTGCAGCGCGCCCACAGCACCTCGCCGCTGCACTTCCTGTCCTACAAGGATGCCTACGGCGAGGAGTTCGAGGACGTCACGCACCGGCGCCCTATGTTGAACAAGCTACGCGCCCTGACCGGCTTCGAACCCGCCTGGCAATTGAGCGCTACCCTGAACGATCTGATCGAACGGGCGCACGCGAAGAATTTGCAGGCCGCCTAGAATAAAGCGCCCATGGCAACGACTCCCTACTTCATTCTCAGCCCGAACACGGTACTGAGCCTCATCGGCGTGGCCCACGGCCCGGACAAGACCCTGCCCAATCCGGCGGAGGACTGGCGCGAGGCCACGGTCGACGTGGTGATCCCGGCCTTCAACGAAGAAAGCAACATTCCCCTGTGCCTCGCCGCGCTGGCACGCCAGACCCGCAAGCCGAACCGCATCATCCTGGTCGACGACGGCAGCCGCGACCGCACGGTCGAGTACGCCCAGACCTTCTGCGACCTCAACGGCATGGACCTGATCACGATCCGGCGCGCGCGTTCGATCGGCAAGACACCGACCCTGAAGCGCCAGTCGCGCGAATTCGATTCCGACGTCGAGTTCATCCTCGACGGCGACACCGTGCTGGAATCGGACAACTACATCGACCGCGTGGTCGAGGAGCTCTACAAGGGCGCCGGCATCGCCAGCGCCTGCGGCACCGTGCTGCCGCTGCGCGACCGCGACCGGCGCGCCATGCTCGAAACGGACGCACTGAAGAAATTTCTCGGCAGCCACCCCGAAGCCTCGATCTACCCCAGGGTGGGCTGGTTCCACCACCTGCAGCGGGGCATCACCGACCTGTACCGCGACGTGCTGTATTACTTCCTGCAGAAATTCGTGTACCTTGGCCAGATGACATTCTTCGGCGGCATCCTCAATCCGGTGGGCTGTGCCGTGGCATATCGCCGCAGCGTGCTGAAGACCATCGTGTTCGACCGCTACGAGCCGATCCTCGGCGACGACCTCACCAACTCCGAGGACATCTTCATCGGCTTCGCGATGAACGACAACGGCTACCGCAACATCCAGGTCACCGACGTCTATGCCCGCTCGCAGGAACCGGAAGCCGGCCGCGTGCCGGGACAGATCTACCTGTGGTCCTCGTCCTTCCTGCAGAGTTGCTACTACTTCGACGAACTGATGCGTAGCCCCTTCAAGGCATTCAGGCGTTATCGGCGCAAGAAGAAAGAAGCGGCCGAACTGGCGGCGGGCCTCGCGGACAAGCGTATCCACAGCGAACAGTACCGTCAGCCCTTCGGGGCCGACTACACGGAAAAATACGGCCGCCCGATCGGCTGGGTGCTGTTCATGTCGGCCTTCGAGAAGATCGCGTTCCCGACCGTCCTCCTGATCATGATCCTGCTGCAACTGTGGGAACCGCTGGCGATCACGCTCGTCGCGGAGACGGCCGTCGCCACCAGCATCCTGGTCATGGTGGCCAGGGGACACAGGCTGGAATATCTGCTCAAGAGCCTGCTGATGGCGCCCCTGCGTTATGGCGTCTTGCTGTTCGACATCGTCACGATCGGCCGCTTTGCCGCCGACTTGTGGATATTCCGCAACCGCAGGTGGCGCAAATGAGGCCGCAGCGCATCCTTGCCCTGGCTTTGCTCGCGGCGGCCTCGCTGCCTGCCGCCGCGCAATCCGTACCCGACGACGGCCTGCGCGCCGAGATGCAGGGACAGTGGGACGACGCGGTGGCCATCTACACGCGGGCGCTGGCGGCCCATCCGGCCCAGGCGAACCTGTGGGAACGCATCGCCGACATCCGCGCCACGCAACTGAAGAACCCGGACGGCGCCGTCGACGCCCTGCGTGAAGCGGTGAAATACGCTCCCGGGGACGCCCGTCTGTATTACAAGCTGTCGCAGGCCCTGGCGGCGACGAAGCAGGGGCTGGCTGCGCTCCGGGCAATCGACAGCGCGGTCGAACTCGCATCCGGCAATCCGACGTATCTGCGCGCGCGCGGCGAAATCGCCCTGTGGGTCGGCAACTACCCGGTGGCGATCGACAGCTTCGGTCGGGTCCTGATTGCCGCGCCGCATGATGCCGACGCGCTGCTCGGGCTCGCCCGCGCCGCTGCGCGCAGCGGCAAGAAGGACGCCGCCGCGCCCCGCTACCGCGACTATCTGCAACAGCGGCCGCAGGACAAGGGCACCATGCTGGAATACATGGAACTGGAAGCCGAGCGCGGCAACACTGCGGCAGTGGATGAATATAACGCGCTGTATCGCCAGCGCTTCGGCGAGAGCAAGGAATACTGGCTGCGCATGGCCGATATCTTTGCCTTGGGCAACAATACCGCGGCATCGTCGTATGCGCTGAAAGTAGCGACCCGCCTTGCGCCACAGGACCATGCATTGTTCTACCGACTGGCGCAGAGCTATTCCACCGACAAGGAAGCCGCGAACGCAGCAGACGCGATCGAACGCGCAGTAGAACTCGATCCGAAGAACCTGGAGTACCTGCGCAGCCGCGCCGACATCGCCGCCTGGCGCAGCGACTACGACACCGCGCTGGACAGCTACCACCGCATCCTCGCCATCGCGCCGGACGATCCCGGCGCACGCCTCGGCATCGCCCGCGTGCATTACTGGCGCGGCGAACTGGGCGACTCGGCCTGTGCCTACCGCGACTACCTGGCCAGGCAACCGAACGTCGCTGCCGCGTGGATGGAATACA
Organism: Pseudomonadota bacterium; assembly: GCA_021802595.1. The sequence continues at coordinate 1,786 of JAJZRT010000162.1, read as the reverse complement.
TCGTCGTCGTCACCGAGATGGGCGACTATGCACGCGCGATGGAACTGCTCGAAGACTATCATGAGAAATTCGGCGACAACGTCGTCTACCGCAAGCAGAAGGCGCGCGTGCTGGCCTGGGCGGAGCGGCCGACGACGTCACTCGGCCTCGTCAGCGAACTCGAACCGACGCTGCGCGACGATTACGAACTGGGTTACACGCGCACCATCGCCCTGCACTATGCACACCGCCCGCGCGAGGCGTTGGCGAGCCTTGCCGACGTCGCCGTGCTGCGTCCGGGCAGCAAGGAAGCCCTCGACCTGACGCGCTTCATCCTCACCCCGCTGCGCTCCAATGCGACCGCCGACTTCGGCTACCACAGCGGTTCCGACAAGGTCAGCATCCGCCACGCGGGCCTGCGCGGCGAATACATCATCAATCCGGAAACGCGCCTCTTCGGCGGCACCGACCGCCAGTGGCTCCACGCCGACGCCGGCAGCGGCTACGAAAAGCCCGACGGCGGCACCTCGCTCGGCTACAACCGCACCTGGCTCGGCATCCAGCGTCGCGTCTCGCCCATGCTCTCGCTCGATGCGCAAGCGGGCGGCAGCAGCACCGAAGGGGACAGCCGCTTCCTCTACGAAGTCGGCGCCGACCTGCAGCCCGGCGACACGCTCGCCCTGCGGCTGGCGCGCCGGCAGGACCTGTTCGCCGTTTCGCCGCGCGCCGCCAAACTCGGCATCGAACGGCGCGCCAATACGCTCGACGCAACCTGGACACCCGACCTGCGCTGGACCGTACCGGGCCGCGCCGGCTACGACACGCTGTCCGACGGCAATGCGCGCTGGGAAGCCGAGCTCGCGCCGCGTCGCGCCGTGCTGCGCAGCCAGCGCCTCAATCTCGACCTCGGCGTGAGCGGCCGCTGGTTCGGCTTCGACCAGGACCCGGGACACGGCTACTATGCGCCCTCGCTGTACCAGCGCTATGCGGTCACCGCCTTCAGCTACTGGAAGATCAGCGACGACGACGGCGTGAGCGTGGCGTTCAGCTACGGCCCCTACAAGGACAGCACGATGGGCGGCTTCCGCGCCGGGGGCGACCTCGTCGCCGAGGGCTTCTTCGGCCTCTACCGCGACTGGTTCCTCGACGTGAAGGCCGGCATGTCGCGTTACGGCGGCGGTACCACCGCGGGCTACCGTTCGCAGCTGTTCGAGATCAGCCTGACACGGCGCTTCTGAGGCCCGCGCCCCTGGCACCCTGCACCTGCGCATGATCCGCCGCCTGCTATATCTCCTGGTGCTGCTGCCGCGCCTGGCCGCCGCGGCCTTGCCGCAGCCGGCGGTGGCCTTCACCTTCGACGACCTGCCCTTCGCATCGGTGGCATCGGAGGACGACGCCGCGCTCGCCAGCATGACCGTGCGCCTCGTGCACCGGTTGCAGGCCGAACAGGTGCCCGCGGTCGGCTTCGTCAACGAAGCGAAGCTCCATCGCGACGGCACGCCCGATCCTGCACGCGTCGCGCTGCTGCGCACCTGGCTCGACGGCGGCTTCGAACTGGGCAACCACACCTACTCGCATCCCTCGCTCGACCAGGTGCCGCTCGATGCCTTCGAGGCTGACGTGCTCCGAGGCGAAGCCGTCACGCGCCCGCTGATGCAGGAGGCCGGCCGCACCCTGCGCTGGTTCCGCCATCCCTTCCTGGCTGAAGGCACGACTCCCGAAATCCGGGCCGCCTTCACGCGCTTCCTCACGGCGCACGGCTATCGCGTCGCGCCGGTGACGGTCAACAGCGCCGAATGGGTGTTCG
>JAJZRT010000161.1 GCA_021802595.1 Pseudomonadota bacterium | reverse complement strand
CTGGGCACCGAACTGGTTGAACACCGTCATCAGGATGACAGCGATGATCAGCCAGATGGCGATGTTCTTGGACAAATTGTTCACGTTTACTCCTTGGTGCCGAATCCGGCACACTTAGACTCATTCTAAACCCTGAATACCGGGTTGTCACGGCAGCATCACGACACCCCATCCCGAGCTGCAACAGGGCGGCGCCCCAGCAAATACACCTCGGCGCTGCGATCCCGCGAGGCTTCCGGTTTGCGGATCAGCACCTGTCCGAATGCCTGACGCATCCGGGCCCGAAAATCCTCAAACCCGACCCCCTGAAACACTTTGACGAGAAAGGCTCCGTCCGGTTTCAGCCAGTTCACCGCGAAATCAAGCGCCAACTCGCACAATTCATAGTGGCGCGCCTGGTCGCGAAGCATGACACCACTTATATTGGGGGCCATATCGCTCAATACAAGGTCAACCCGCCCGTTCTGCAGCTTGTCTTCCAGCCAGGTCAGCGCCGCAGCGTCGGCAAAGTCGCCCTCCAGGGTCTCGACGCCCGGCACCGGCGCCACCGGCAACAGGTCGATCGCCAGAACGCGTCCCTGCCGCTTCATTTTCTGCACCGCCACCTGGCACCAGCTGCCAGGCGCCGCACCCAGGTCCACCACCGTCATGCCGGGACGCAACAGATGGTCGCGCTTGTCGATTTCCAGCAATTTATACGCGGCGCGCGATCGGTAGCCGTCCTGTTGCGCCTTCCTGACATAGGGATCCGTCACGTGCTCGTGCATCCAGGCACTGCCCGACTTGGTTCGCTTTACTTTCTGACCCATAGGTTTAACGGCTGCAATCCACGCCTGGTTTACCCATGCGCTACAAAAGTTTGGGGACGTCGAGCTTCATGCTGTGGCTGCCTATTGCAGCATGAAGGTATGGTATTCGAGTTTGTCGAGTTGCCGGTCGAGGATGAAAAATCCCAGCAAAACAACGATCAGCAGGCTGATGGCAAAGCCATAGCCATACCATGCAGGCCCCAGTTTAATGGACAACAGGGTGAGCCCAATATTCAGGAGGGCAAATGCGCCGATGAGCATCAGCACGGTGCGGCGTCGGTCAAGATAAAAGAAGACGTTCAGCAATCCCAGGAACACCACCTGCAAGCCTGCGCCGATCAGCATGATCATGAGCAGGGATTCATAGAGCTGGGAGATACCGAAGAAGTTGAGCACGCTGGGGCCGATGACGAAATAGAATACCACGGCCAGTGACTGGATCTTGATGATCTCGAACAGTCCCTGACGCGCCGACCAGACCATTTCGTTGCGCATCTCCTCGATATATTCAAGCGAGCCGCCGTTTCTCACCGCGTCGTAAAACTTGTCGTAATATTCGACAAAGTCGGTTTCCATACGGAGCAGAAACACGGCCATGCCCGGAATGATCGACAGATAGGACAGAAAGATGGGGAAATCGTAGATTTCGGATGCGCGCAGCGGGCCGATGATGGCGCTGCTGGTATCGGCGGTAAACCAGAAAATGAACTTGTCCGCCCACAGCGCCAGGTTGAACAAGAAACCTACGGCCATCAGGTCAGGGTATTGCTTGAGCCCTTGCCAGAATTCGAAGCCGATCAATCGATCGGACGGGTAATGGTGGGCGACGATGAGCATCATCCCGGTGAGCAGCACGAGCTGGCCGGTGACGAAGCCGAGCAGCAGGCCCTCTGTTCCCAGCGAACGCAATACCAGGGAAGAGGCAATGGCCACGCCATAGCCCAGCGCGTACAGTGCCAGCACCTGTTTGTATTCCTTGAGGCCGGTGAGCATCACCGAGGCCACCCATACATTGGACAGCACCACGAATCCTCCCATCAACAGCAGGCGGAACATGAAGCTGGCGTCGGGGAAAAGGAAGAACGCCGCTGGCAGGGCGAGTATGCCGCTGACGAAGGTAGTCAGCATCAGCAAGCCCGTGAAGGTGGGCAATACCAGATCATGGCGTTTTTCAAACAGCCGGTCGGCAATGTAACGCGTATATGCCAGTTGCACCAATCCGGTGAGAATGAGGCTTAGGGCGATCAGATAGGTGATGGCCACCTGAAACTGGGTGATCAACAGATCGGGCTTGACCACGCCGATGCTCATGAAACCGACGAAGACCAGGCCGACGATGGAGATGATCCATGGGCCGGAGCCGATGATGCCGGCATAGGCGTAGGCCTGGATCCAGCTGGAGAGGTTATCGCGGCGCAGCAGCTTGCGCAGCTCGAAGCCGATACCCGCCATCAGCGCTGCGCCCCCAAAGACTTCGTATAGATTTCCCGATAGGCATCGATCATCATTTCCAGGGAATAGAATTGCTCGACACGAGCGATGCCTGCCGCCTGTGCCGCCTGCCAGTTTTGCGGCTGCATGATGTCGAGCGCTGCGCAGGCAAGCGCCTGCGGGTCGGCGATGCTGACGACGCGCCCGGAAAGGCCAAGCGCACGATCTTCCGGCGTCAGGCCTTCGATGAGCTGGCGACAGGAGCCGACGTCGGTAGAAATGCTGGGCACACCGGCGGCATAGCCTTCCAGAATCACCAGCGGCAGGGCCTCGCTGATCGAGGACAACACCAGTACGCCGACCCTGGGCAATAATTCGTCGATCTTCTGAAAGCCCAGGAACTTCACCCGTTCCGCCAGTCCCAGACTTTCGACCAGATTCAGGCACTCCTGGTAGTAGGCAGGATCTTCGTCGGTAGGGCCTGCGATCCAGCCTTCCGCAGATGGCTCGTGATCGGCAATGGTGCGCATGGCACGAATAAACGTCTTGACGTCCTTGATAGGAACAACGCGGCCAAGCAGGCAAAAGGTTTTGGGCGGTTCGGACGAACGCTTTTCACGGAGTGGCGCCAGGCGTGCGATGTTGACGCCATTGGGGATGTTGCGGGTTCGAGCGGGATCGGCACCGTCCGCCACCTGTCGCAACCTGTTGGCTTCGTACAGGGCGATGATGTCGTCCGCGGCCTCATAGCAGATTTTTCCCAGTGCCTCGAAGAAACGCACCCACATGTCCTTGAAATAGGCGACTTCGGAGGGATCCTTGTCGAACACATTGCGGTTGTCGCGAATCCATTCGGCCTGGAACAGGTCGATCTTGCGCTCCTTGGTGTAGATGCCGTGCTCGGACAGAACCATCGGCCGTCCCTGATAGTCCTTCAACATGGCCGCCATAAGGCCTGCGTAGCCGGTGGAAATGGTATGCACGGCACTCACGGGAATGAATTCGCTGGCGATGCGCGATAAACGCCAGAGCGGAGCGTGCATGATGCGCCAGGTCCAGAAGTAATCAACAAAGGACGGGTCGCGGCAAAACTTGCGGTACATATCGGTGACGAAATCCCACGATTGCTCGCTGTACAGGAATCCTTCATAGGGCAACCCACCGCCCGGCTTGATCGCGGCCAGCAAGTCGCCCATCGCGCCTTGGCCCCCTTCTCCACCCGAATCTGCCCGCAGCATGGCGTGGGCCTCGCGCACCTGGCGCATCATGTCAGGCATCAGGGTTTGCTTCATGACGGGTGGCGCGGCCTCCTGCTCATGCAAATAGTGGACCTCCAGATGCACGACGTTGTCCGGCAGCGGATATTTCGGATCGCCGTAATCTTCCGGGCGACTGCCCAGAAAAATTCCGGCAAAAGTGTATTCGGGAAACGAACGGATGATCTGGTTGACCCAGCTCGACACCCCCCCTGCCACATAAGGAAACGTACCTTCCAGCACCAGGCCGATATCGGCGCGTTGTGCCTGGCGCAGATACCTGGGAGGACGGCTCACGACCAGTAACCCACCAAAGGCGCCAATGCCTGCGGGACATGACGCTCGCCAAGCCGGGCAATCAACTGCCGGACCCGCGGATAGTCCTTCTGCTGGTACGCGATTTCAGCCATATAAGGCAGCACTTTGGATTCGCTCAGTCCCAACACCACAGCCTGATCGAGGGCCGGCCAGGCCTCATCGGAGCGCCCCAGGGTATGCAATACGCGGCCGCGCAAGAAATGCAGACCGGAGTCCTCGCCATGCAGGGCCAGCGCCTCATCCGCGTAGCGTAGCGATTCCTGGGCGGCGAAGCGGCGCAAATCCCCCTGCGCGAGTCCCTGGTAGATCAGCTCCCAGTACAATTCGGCCAGATGACGGGCGGCAAGGGCACGGCTATCGTCCCCCGAGGCCTGCTTGAAGACGGTGAGCTCCTCGTGAATGCGGTCGTTGATGGCTTTCTCCTGCCGATCCAGCATGCCGTATGCGAGCAAGCGGATGTCGTCGGACGCGTCCGCCAGCCGCTCGCGCAACAAGGTACTGACGATTCGTCCGGGCATCGTCTGGAGCGCCAACAGGGTGCGCATGCGCTCTTCGACCGCGGCATGCGGGCTCGACAGACGGCCCCGCAACCCCCCTTCACCGTAGCCCCGTGGAGGCGCCTCGGCAGTGGCCTGGCCACGGTCATGCATGGTTTCAAAAACGACTTCTCCCATCATGGCAAAATCGGACTGGGTTCGGTAACGGGCTGGCACGAGCTTGCCCGTCACCAGCGCAGCGAGCGCGGCGACGAAGGCCAGAAATGGCACAAAGAACAGAAACCCGGTTAACAGGGCGATAACGGCAAGACGCGGCACCCGATAGGCGGGCGGCAGAAAATAGAGCATCAGCATGGCGCCCAGCAGGCTGGCCCCCCCATGCAGCGCCATGAAAGACAGCATGACCGGCCAGGTGGGCGGCTGGCTCAAGACGAGTGCTAGCGCGCTGGATTCGAATGAGAAGGCGAGCAGTCCCTCTTTGATCATGAGGATGCTTCCTCGATGCACCCACATTCGTGCAGCAGCGCCCGAAGCGTTTCCTGGGCGGCCTCGTCACCCAGCAGCCGGCTCTGAGCGCTGATACCCAGGCCGATCAGGCCCTGCCCATAGTGCTGGCTGAGCCAGACATCGATCCGGTTGAGATACCCTTCCACCGCCGCTTCCGCGGAAAGCGGCATGAGCGTGATCAATACATGGCGATCCCTGCCCTGGATCTCCCACTGGATATCCAGGGTGCGGCGCTGGCGAGCGATCTGGCGGAACACCTCCTCGCGACGGGGATGAGGTCCGAAACGCAAGGCCACCAGAACGGATGTCATGCCAACTTCCCGGTTGAGCCGGTGCAAGCGCAACAGCTCGGCAGCAAATTCGCCCGGGCAGCCGGGTACCAGTTGGGCCTCGCCCTGAACGCTCTTTACGTCATGCACCAGATCGCCGTAATAGCCGCACAGCACTGCCAGAATCTGTACCGCCTCATTGTGCAGCGCGACGAAAGGCAGCCGTTCCACCAGCAGCACGCCCAGCAACGGCTGGTTGGCTGGGCGGATGGGCGCGGCAATGAGGTAGCGACTGTGGCCTTCACGCATGTGGCTCATTTGCAGGTGGCACAGCTGGCCACTGGCCAGCATTTGCTGGATCAGGGGGTCGTTTTGGTCGAGTGCGGATCGTTCCCCCAGGCACGCAACGGGTTCGGCCTCTAGCGCGTCGCCACGCGCCAAATAGAGCGCCCCTTGTTCGACCTGGCAGTACTGGGCAGCAAGTTCCATGAAAGCTTCCGCACCGGGCAGGGCATCCCCGCCCCGCTGATCCGCCAGTGCACGCAGCTTGATCAATCCATCGCGCAGGCTGACAGGGCGTGACAGAAGGGATTGTTCCAGGCGTTCGTGGGACAGGCGCAGCAGGTAAAAACGCCGCGTTATCTGCTCCAGCCGCTCGTCGATGAAGTAGCTGAGTTCATCGCGCCTCCGCAGGCGGATGCGCCAGGCGCCACTGAATTCGGCGCACAACAGGGTGAGCAGCAATAATCCGAGGAAAAAAACCTTGCTATCGTCGATCGGAGGGAAGAACCGCCCTTGCCCCCCCACATAGACTGCGACCATGAGGCCGGACGACATCACTCCCGCACCGATCCCGTACCGCAGGGCCAACACCACGGCCGCCAGCATCGGCCAGGGGAATGCCGCGTAAGCGTAGTAAGGGTTGGTCGGGTTGACCCACCAGCTCAGACCCAGCGCACCCAGGGTAAACAGAGAGGTTTCAAGCCATTCCAGCCACGGTCGCTTGAAGTCTGCAAAGAACCAGCGGACAAAATAGGTGCGAAAAATGCTCACTTTGTCAGCGTAATGCCAGTGACCATATCCTTCATGAGCTTCTGTGCCACGGCGGACAAGGCCTCCCGGCTCCAGCCCGATTTTCCGCCTGCCGCGCTATAAACGACCCGACCGTCCTTCAAGTCAAGCACCTGCAAGGTCAGGCCGACGGCCGGTTCGCCGTCGATCCCCACCTTGTAGCGCCATTCGTTGACCTCGCCGCTCACGGCATAGCGTACGCCCTGCTCCTTTGCCCAGGCCACGGCCTTTTCGCCAAGCTTGCGGTCTGATGGCTCCAACAGGGTTTCAGTGACCAATCCGGCGGGATAAGTCTCCAGCCGAGTCAGCCCATGCCCGCGCAGCAGGTTGGCGGTGATCGCCTCGGCCCGCAAACCGGCCTGTGGCGTTTCTGTATTGTTCGTAAACGGCAGCAGTGCCCAGGCCTCTGTCCCGGAGAGCTTTTCGCTGCCTACGGTCTGCACGGTGGAACAGCCCGCCATCAACCAGGCAGCCAGAAAAACGATCCCAAGCAATTTGCTCATGTTCATGGCGTCAATATAAAAAGTAGGTGTAATAAAGGCCTGCTTCCAGTGTCCGGCCCGCGCTGGCCTGCCCGCCTTGGGCGCCCCCCACATAAGCCGTCAGGTGATCCTGGCCGAACACGCTGCCCGCAATCCCTGCCAAGCCGTTCCAGCTCAGGCCCGTGACAGAATTGTTGCCCAGGCCCAGATCGAGGTAGGGTCGCCAGGCGCGTGTGTAATCGCGGCGAAGGTTTGCGCCGAAGCCGAAGTTTACCCCGTAGGCAGAATAGCTTTGCGGAACAAGGGCGCTGGCAGGAAAATTTATGTTTTCCAGTTGGGCTGCCGTCAGTGGTGTGCCCAAGGCCGGATCGATATGGGCAAGACTCAACCACGAGGCCATGGACAGCGGCAGTGCGGTCAGGGGGATCTGGCGGTTGACGGCTGAATAACGCCACTGGCTATAGTTCACCCTGAAGGTGAAATCCGGATATTCGGTACGGATGTGGTAGCCCGCCTCGGCGATCAAGCCTTTTCCGTCGCCGAGGTTTTCGCCGCCTTCCAGTCCAAAGCGGTCATATCGCAGCGTGGCGTTGACATACTCCCGACGCGAGAAATTCCACTGCAAGCGCGTTTGGAGATCATCCTTTTTCCCCAGCATCCGGAGTTGCGTGGACTCCGTCGACAGTTGGTTCCATTCCCCCCTGACCTCGACGTCGAGGCGGTGAAAACGGGTGGTGTGCATCAGACTGGCCGTGGGGTAGCAATCAAAATGGCAGCGGCCGCCCAACTTGAGCGCGCTCATGCTGTCGTCTTGGCGATAGCCCAGTTCCACCTGCGATTCGCTGGAAGCTTTAAACAGCGTATCCAGTCGCACTTGGTCGTAGCGGGCATTCAAGCCATAACCGGCATTGAGGCCATCGACCAGCTGGTTGCGCAGGAGGACGGTATCGGGGCTGATCGTACGATCGACTCCCTGTTCCAGCGCAAAGCCGAGACTCCAGCGCGGCTTCAATAGAT